>CAWUUC010000114.1:0-6113 GCA_963924905.1 uncultured Paracoccaceae bacterium | reverse complement strand
GTGCATTGCCAATCATGCCAATGGCAACCATAACAAGCAAAAATACGATAACGGATTTTACAAGCATTTATAGGCCATAACGCGACCAAAGGGCGCGTTCTTCCAAACCAACCAGCGCATTATGGGCAATCCCTAGCCCAAAGCGTGACAAAATCCCGCGCTTTTGGCCGACAGGGCGCAATCGCACCTTTTCCCCAAAGATTTCGCGCATCTTGGGCGTCAGATGCGCTAGCCCATCTACCAAGCCTAAATCCACTGCGCCTTGTCCAACCCAAATGTCGGCATTGAATAGGTCACCATCTTTCAAACGCGCGCCCCGCCTTGCCTGAACGTGTTTTATAAAGGCCGCGTGAATAGGCTCTTGGATCAATTTAAGGCGTTCAATATCTTCGGGTTTTTGCGGCAAAAATGGATCCGCAAAACTTTTAGATTTGCCCGCCGTGACAACACGTCGCTCAACCCCATATCGCGCCATCAGTTCAGGAAAGCCGAAGCTGGCAAAAATCACCCCAATCGATCCCACGATCGAACTGTCATCCACCCAAATATTATCACCTGCACAGGCCAGCCAATACCCGCCAGATGCGGCAACATCTTCAACAAACGCATGAACAGGCACAGATTTTTGATCGGCCAAACGTCTGATCCGCGCAGCAATCAGGCTGGATTGAACCGCCGATCCGCCCGGGCTGTTGATAACCAAGGCAACAGCAGCCGGTTTGCCAGCAAAGGCTTTTTCGATCACAGGGGCTAGACTGGCATCACTTAGGCCATTGCGCCCCGTGCCAATCGCACCTGACAGGCGGATCACTGGAACAATCGGGTCTGACTTGATAAACGGAATATATTTTTTCATCCGCCAAAGCTAGGCGCTCTGGTCGCGTCTTACAACGGCTCTGCTTTCACATTGGCAAAAATACCTACATCCCGCCCTTGCCAGCCCGAACATAACCCGCCAATTTGGCACGATGATCGACAAGCTGGAAATGTTCATCGCCCTTGCCTCGGAACGCCATTTTGGCCGCGCGGCGGAACTGTGCGGGGTGACCCAGCCCTCTTTATCCTCGGCTATTCGTCAGCTTGAGGATCAGCTTGGTGTGCAACTTGTGTTTCGCGGATCGCGTTTTCAGGGTTTGACGCCCGAAGGCCAGCGCGTTTTGGATTGGGCGCGGCGCATTGTAGGCGATATGCGCGCCCTCAAAGATGAGATGAGATCAGTCCACGCGGGGCTTTCGGGGAATTTACGGATGGGGGTTATTCCAACGGCGCTGCCAATGGTTGCCGATCTGACCGCACCTTTTACCGCCCGTCACCCCAACGTCCGCGTCACCGTCTTATCGCGCACTTCGGCAGAAATTCTGGCAGGGATAGACAGTTTGGAATTGGACGCTGGAATTACATATTTAGACAATGAACCTTTGGGGCGGGTGGCGCAAACGCCGCTTTATACCGAATTTTATCGTCTGCTTTGCGCCCAATCGTCTGATTTGGCCAGTCACCCGCAGGTGACGTGGGCGATGGTGTCGCAAGAGCCGTTATGTCTGCTGACGGCCGACATGCAAAATCGCCGCATCATCGACCAGCATCTGACCGAAGCAGGCCGACGCGTTTTACCCACCGTGGAATCCAATTCCTCGATTGCATTGATTGCCCATGTGCACACAGGTCGGTGGGTGTCGGTTGTGCCAAAGAAGTTGGCCGAAATGTTTACGGGACATGGCCTCATCTCTATTCCGATCATCGAACCCGAGGCTGAACATTTGGTGGGCCTGATTACGGCACGTCACGACCCCCAAACACCGCTTTTGCAAGCCTTGATCGAGGAAGCACAGCGCTTTGCCAAACGATAGTTTTTATCTATCGATTGACGGATATTCAATATTGTAATTCATATTAAACCCGTTATCCCTTGGCGAAATTGCCAAAGGGCTGAATGGATGTTGGATACTGTCACGCTGACCTCGCGGATTGGGGAAATATTGAACGATCACAGCGGCATGGAAGGCGCGCTCTTGCCAATATTGCACGCAGTTCAGGCCGAATATGGTTATATTCCACAAGATGCGCTGCCTCAAATCGCCAAGGCACTGAATATCAGCCGCGCCGAAGTGCATGGTGTCATGAGCTTTTATCACGATTTTCGTGAAACCCCTGCGGGGCGTCATGTGGTCAAGATTTGCCGCGCAGAGGCCTGTCAGGCAATGGGTGGAAATGATCTGGCCGACCATGCCCGCGTCAAACTGGGGTTAGATTGGCATGAAACCAGTCCAGATGGCGCGGTGACCTTGGAGCCGATTTTCTGTTTGGGGCTATGCGCCTGTGCGCCTGCCGCAATGATCGATGGCAAATTATTGGGGCGTGTTGACGCGGCAAAATTTGATGCGGAAATTGGGGATTTGACATGAAGATTTATCTGCCCCTCGACAGCGCGGCTGTGGCCCTTGGCGCGGATGAAATCGCCGCTGCGATCCTGGAACACGCCCAATCGTTGAATATCGACGTAACATTGATTCGCAATGGTTCACGCGGGATGGTGTTTTTAGAACCAATGGCCGAGGTGGATACTCCCACAGGAAGGCTGGGTTTTGGCCCGATGACGCTGGCCGATGTGCCAGCGTTGTTCAACGATCTGGCCCAGCACCCCAAGGCACTTGGATTTGCAGAAGAATTGCCTTGGATGCAGGCGCAAACACGTTTGACCTTTGCCCGCGTTGGGGTGATTGACCCATTGTCGCTGGACGATTACCGCGCCCATGGCGGGTTGCAGGGTCTGGTCCGCGCGCTGGACATGACTGCGCCTGATCTGGTGGCCGAGGTGACATCCTCTGGGCTGCGCGGCCGGGGTGGGGCGGGTTTTCCCACGGGAATAAAATGGAAAACCGTGTCCGAGGCCAAGGCGGACCGCAAATATATCGTTTGCAATGCCGATGAAGGCGACAGTGCCACCTTTGCCGACCGTATGCTGATGGAGGGTGACCCCCTAACCCTGATTGAGGGAATGATCATCGCAGGTCTGGCCACGGGCGCGACAAAAGGCTTTGTTTACATTCGCTCTGAATATCCAATCGCCATTGCGGTGATGCAAAAGGCCGTGGGACTGGCGCAGGATGCGGGGATATTGGGCGCATCTGTTATGGGCAAAGGCCCCGCTTTTGACATCGAAATTCGTGTCGGCGCTGGCGCCTATGTCTGCGGCGAAGAAACCAGCCTTTTGAACTCGCTTGAGGGCAAACGCGGCGTTGTGCGCGCGAAACCGCCCCTGCCCGCCCTTGAAGGTTTTATGGGCAAGCCGACGGTGGTTAATAATGTGATCTCTTTGGCAACAGTGCCGGTTATTTTTGAAAAAGGCGCCGAGCATTACAAAGATTTTGGTCTGGGCCGTTCGCGCGGTACGATCCCTTTGCAAATTGCAGGAAACGTGAAATTCGGCGGTCTTTATGAGATTGCTTTCGGTGTCAGCCTTGGCGAGATTGTCGATGCTATTGGCGGCGGCACTGCATCAGGGCGCGCCGTCAAGGCGGTGCAGGTGGGCGGCCCCTTGGGAGCCTATTTCCCGCGCGCACTGTTTGACACCCCCTTTGGTTACGAGGAATTTGCAGGCCGTGATGGGCTGATTGGCCATGCAGGTCTGACGGTGTTTGACGACAGCGCCGATATGCTGAAACAAGCGCGCTTTGCGATGGAGTTTTGTGCCATCGAGTCTTGTGGCAAATGCACGCCTTGCCGCATTGGCGCGGTGCGCGGCATGGAAACCGTTGACCGCATTGCCCGCGGCGACACAGCCGCCATTCCGCTGCTGACCGATTTATGCGCCACGATGAAAGCAGGATCGCTGTGCGCTTTGGGGGGATTTACCCCCTATCCTGTCCTGTCCGCGTTGACCCATTTTCCCGACGATTTCGCCCCTGTAAAGGAAGCCGCAGAATGAAAGATTTCATCATCCCCGATCGCGATTTCGGCACGCCTGCGGCCAAATCCAAACAGATGATCACCCTGACCATTGACGGTTTTGATGTCACGGTTCCCGAAGGCACTTCGATCATGCGGGCGGCTGCAGAAATTGGGATTTCTGTGCCAAAACTGTGCGCCACAGACAGTATTGACGCATTTGGGTCGTGTCGTTTGTGTTTGGTTGAGATTGAGGGTCGCAATGGAACCCCCGCCTCTTGCACCACACCAGTGGCCACGGGGCTTAGGGTAACCACCCAAAACGCCAAACTGAAACAATTGCGGCGTGGGGTGATGGAGCTGTATATTTCCGACCACCCACTGGATTGTTTGACCTGTTCGGCAAATGGGGATTGCGAATTACAGGATATGGCGGGAGCCGTCGGTTTGCGCGATGTCCGCTATCAGGCGGTTGATACCCATTTCAAAGCCAAGGATAATTCGGGCGCAGTCAATCCACTGTATATCCCGCGTGACGATTCAAACCCCTATTTCAGCTATGATCCGCAAAAATGCATCGTCTGTTCGCGCTGTGTGCGCGCCTGCGAAGAGGTCCAAGGCACATTCGCCCTGACCATCGAAGGGCGCGGATTTGACAGTCGCGTGTCATTTGGGATGAAATCGGATGATGCATTGGCATCTGATTGCGTGTCTTGTGGCGCTTGTGTCGCGGCCTGCCCCACGGCAACCTTACAAGAAAAATCGATCATCGACATTGGCACGCCCGAACGGTCCGTGATCACCACCTGCGCCTATTGCGGGGTGGGTTGTTCGTTCAAGGCAGAACTGCGCGGCGATGAATTGGTGCGTATGGTGCCTTATAAACACGGCAAGGCCAATCGCGGCCATTCATGTGTGAAGGGGCGTTTTGCCTATGGCTATGCCAGCCACAAAGACCGCATCCTAAACCCGATGATCCGCGAAAACATCAATGACCCTTGGCAAGAAGTATCTTGGGACGAGGCGATGTCCTTTACCGCCAAACGTATGGGTGGGATCATTGAACAACATGGTCGCCATTCGGTCGGCGTGATCACATCGTCACGCTGCACCAATGAAGAGGCCTATTTGGTCCAAAAATTGACCCGCGCCGTGTTTTTGAACAACAATACAGATACTTGCGCGCGCGTTTGTCATTCGCCAACGGGCTATGGTTTGGGGCAAACTTTAGGGACATCGGCAGGCACGCAGGATTTTGATTCTGTTGAAGAAACCGATGTCGTGTTGATCATTGGTGCGAACCCCACGGATGGGCATCCCGTCTTTGCCAGTCGTTTGAAAAAGCGGCTACGCAAAGGGGCCAAACTGATCGTGATTGACCCCCGCCGCACCGATATTGTCGAAAGCCCGCATATCAAGGCGCAACATCACCTTGCCCTAACACCTGGAACCAATGTCGCCGTGGTGACCGCACTTGCCCATACGATCGTTACCGAAGGTCTGTTCAACGAGGCCTATATCCGCGAGCGCTGCGATTGGGATGAATTCCAAGATTATGCCGAATTTGTCAGCCAGCCACAAAACTCACCCGAGGCAGTGCAGCTGTTGACAGGCGTCAATGCAGAAGAGTTGCGCGCAGCCGCCCGCCTTTATGCGCTGGGTGGCAATGGCGCGATTTATTATGGTCTGGGCGTGACAGAACATTCCCAAGGGTCGACCACGGTTTTGGGAATCGCAAATCTGGCGATGATGACGGGCAATGTGGGGCGCGCAGGTGTGGGCGTGAACCCGCTGCGCGGCCAAAACAACGTTCAAGGGTCTTGCGATATGGGGTCGTTCCCGCATGAATTGCCCGGCTATCGCCATGTCAAAGGGCAAGATGTGCGCGATATTTTCCAGCAGGTCTGGGGGGTTCAGATCGATGATGAACCAGGCTTGCGGATTCCAAATATGCTGGATGCGGCTGTTGAGGGCACGTTTAAGGGGCTTTATTGCCAAGGCGAGGATATCTTGCAATCGGACCCCGACACCAAGCACGTGGCCGCAGGTTTGGCAGCGATGGATTGTGTGATCGTGCATGATCTTTTCTTGAATGAAACCGCCAATTACGCGCATGTGTTCTTGCCCGGCTCTACCTTTTTGGAAAAAGATGGCACCTTTACGAACGCCGAACGCCGTATCAATCGGGTGCGCAAGGTGATGGCGCCGCGTAACGGGTTTGCCGA
>CAWUUC010000113.1:0-7589 GCA_963924905.1 uncultured Paracoccaceae bacterium | reverse complement strand
TGGCCATGTGCTGATTGATGGTGAAACGGGAACAGGCAAGACGTTGGTGGCGCACGCGTTGCACGCTGTGGGTCCACGCGCCGCGCGCAAATTCATCACAGTATCTTGCGCGGCATTCGCCGAAGACGCGCTGGCGGCCAGATTATTTGGTCCCTCAGACGATGGTCAACCTGCCTTGGTTGAAGAGGCGCGCGGTGGCACATTATGTCTAGAAGATATCGAGGCGCTGTCCCACGCCTTGCAAGCCCGCCTTTTAACCCTGATCAACGAGTCCGGAACGCCGCCCGAAACCCGCATCATCGCTATTTGCAATGGGCACCAGCCTGATAAGACATTGGGCGATGTGCTGCGGCCTGATTTGTTTTATCGTCTGGGTGCGATGACAATCATCTGTCCCCCACTGCGAAGCCGCGGTGAGGATATCATCACGTTGTTCACCCGCGCCGCCGAAGAGTTTTCCGATGAATACGGCTGCGAAGTCCCCCAAGTGACCGCCCAAGAGGCCGCAGAACTGTTGCAAGCACCTTGGCCAGGCAATGTGCAGCAGTTGGTCACAATCGCTGAAAGGGCTGTGTTGCAAAACCGTCGCGGCACGGGGTCGATCGCATCTTTGTTAATGGCTGATAACGCATTATCTGGTCCTGCCATGACAACCGAAGGCAAGCCGTTAAAAGATTATGTGGATGCCTTTGAACGCATTTTGATCGACAACACCATGCGCCGTCACAAAGGATCCATCACCGCTGTCATGGATGAATTATGCCTGCCGCGCCGCACCTTGAATGAAAAAATGGCAAAATATGGCCTGTCACGGGCTGACTATACCTAAAGGACGGGCGCGTTGACAAAATTGTCAGGCCAAGCCCATTGCTTTTTCAATCGCTTTGCCGCTAGGGTTGTCCCAAGCGGTTTTGCGCCGCCACGAAATTCTCTGTCAAAATGATCTGGATGCGCCAAACTTGAACATGGTTGCGCCGAAAATGCGGCAGTCGGATCGGCCAATCTGGCCGGATAAACACCCGCAAGTGCCTGATATGATGGCGTAAAACGGGATCAGCCTAGGCGGGCGCTTATGCGCTCGAACGTGAACCGCGATGAGATGCGCGCTGAAAAATCATAACGAACAGGGCCGCCCTTTGGGTGGGACCCGCCGTTATGGGCAGCGGTCCATCGCCCAAACAAGTCGCCTCTCCCCGTTATTCTGCCCATCTGGTCCGCCAGATGCGGATCGGCGGGCAGGGCGCAATGGATTAATATGTCAAAGAAAATGCTTATCGACGCCACCCATGCCGAGGAAACTCGTGTTGTTGTGGTCGACGGAAATCGTGTTGAAGAATTCGATTTTGAAACCATAAACAAGCGTCAGCTTGCGGGGAATATCTATCTGGCTAAGGTGACGCGGGTGGAACCCTCGTTGCAGGCGGCGTTTGTAGATTATGGCGGCAATCGCCACGGGTTTTTGGCCTTTGCCGAAATCCATCCTGATTATTACCAAATCCCGCTGGAAGACCGCAAAGCGCTGCTAGAAGAAGAGCGTGCGCTGAACCGCGCCGAAGACGAAGAAGAAAACCGTCCTCGCGCCAAATCAAACACACGCGGTAACAATCGCCGCCGCAACGACCGCGGACCGCGCCCTGAAGCGTTGGCAGAGGTGGTGACAGGCGATGCGGTGCAAACTGGCCCTTCTGGGATGGAGGTCGTGGATCTGGACGACCAATCGGCCGCACAGCTTGGCTCGGATGAAGCCGTTGACGCCAGCGCGGCAGGTCCGTCCGATCTGCAGCCTGTTGCAGACGAACACGCCGACCATGATCATACGGATCATCATCATGCGGACCATGATCATGCTGATCACGATCATACAGATCACGATGATGACACTGCGCGTACAATAGATCATTCCTCTGACCCCGAAGATGAAATCGAATCCATCGCCAAAGAGGATGTGGCTGAAGAAATCTCAGCCCCGCGCCGCCCCCGTGCGCGCCGCTATAAAATCCAAGAAGTGATCAAGGTTCGCCAGATCATGTTGATCCAAGTGGTCAAAGAGGAGCGCGGTAATAAGGGCGCTGCCTTGACCACATATTTGTCGCTTGCGGGCCGCTATTGCGTGCTGATGCCAAACACTGCGCGTGGCGGCGGCATCTCGCGTAAAATCGTACAGGCGGCTGATCGCAAAAAACTCAAAGAAATCGCCAATGAAATCAAAGTGCCCGAGGGCGCAGGTCTTATCATCCGCACTGCAGGTGCGAAACGCACCAAACCCGAAATTACCCGCGATTATGAATATCTGATGCGGCTTTGGGAACAGATCCGCGAATTGACCCTGAAATCTATGGCCCCAGCCGCGATCTATGAAGAGGGCAATCTGATCAAACGTTCGATCCGTGATCTGTTCAGCCGCGAGATTGACGAAATCCTTGTCGAGGGTGAGGCGGGCTATCAAACCGCCAAAGATTTCATGCGTATGATCATGCCCAGCCATGCAAAGCAGGTCATCCGCTATGATGATCCAACGCCGCTTTTTGCCCGCTATCAGGTTGAAAGCTATCTTGGCGGTATGTTTAACCCGACCGTTCAGTTGAAATCAGGCGGCTATATCGTGATTGGCATCACCGAAGCCTTGGTTGCGGTGGATGTCAATTCCGGTCGGGCCACCAAAGAAGGCTCCATCGAAGATACGGCATTGAAAACCAACCTCGAGGCCGCCGAAGAGGTGGCCCGCCAATTGCGTTTGCGCGATTTGGCTGGTCTGATCGTGATCGACTTTATCGACATGGACGAACGCCGCAACAATTTGGCAGTCGAAAAACGCCTGAAAGATAAGCTGAAAACAGATCGCGCCCGCATTCAAATTGGCCGCATTTCTGGCTTTGGTCTGATGGAGATGTCACGCCAGCGCCTGCGGCCGGGTATGCTGGAATCGACCACACAACCTTGCGCGCATTGCCACGGAACAGGTCTGATCCGTTCCGACGACAGTCTAGGTCTGCAGGTGCTTCGCGCCTTGGAGGAAGAAGGCACGCGCAAACGATCAAAAGAGGTTGTGCTGCGCGCGCCGATCGGCATTGTGAACTTCTTGATCAACCAAAAGCGCGAACATATCGCGTTGATCGAGGCGCGTTCGGGAATGTCGGTCCGCATTGAATGCGATCCCAGCATGATCAGCCCCGATTTCACGATCGAAAAGCTCAAGGTCGCAACCCGTGTTGTTCCTGAAAACCTATCGGTGATTTCAGGCAATGCCAGCCTGATGGGCGCTCCCGTTGCCGAAGAAGAAGACGAAGACCTGATCGAGGACGTGGCAGAGAGTGAACCCACTGAAACGTCCGAGACAGCGGTCACAGCGCTGGCCGATGGCACCAAAAAACGCCGCCGTCGGCGTCGTCGTAAAAAACCAGGTCAGACAGATCAGGCGAATTTGGGCGACGGGGGGGAAGAACCCGTCATGGCTGTGGAAGAACCCGCACCAAAACGCCGCCGCGCCGCACGCGGTGCCGCTAAATCAGCAGATATAGCCGTGTCTGCCGCCTTAGAAACCCCTGCGGATGAAGGCGCAGTGACCGAACAGGCATTGGTGCCTTCCGCGGTGGAGTCCGCCGATCTGGCCCCAATCGAGCCTGCTGCAAAACCGCCTGCAAGACGCGGACGTAAAAAAGCGGAACCTGCCTTGGTTGATGTGGCACCTGCCGCCTTGGCTGACGCCGCGCCTGCCAAACCGTCGCGCGCGCGCGCAAAACCAAAACGCGTAGAAACTGTTGCTGCAACAGAGATTGCTGCAGAACCTGCTGCGCCAGAAACCAGTGCGCCAGAAACACCTGCACCCAAGGTTTCAGAACCCGTTCCTGCAACACAGGCGACCCCAGAGGCCGTCACGCCCGACCCAGCCCCAAAGCCACGAAAAAAAGGCTGGTGGAACTTGGGTGGCTAATGAAAAGGGGCGGCAGGGAAACCTGCCGCCCTACCTACATCTGATTAAATAGGCCATGCCACCGGCCATGGCACTAGAGCCCAAAAACTCGTGCCCCGTCTCAGTGCAGTAATGTGGCAAATCAATCGCCGCCATCGCATCCGAGGCAAGCACGCGCAGCACTTGACCCTTGTTCAGACCACCCAGGGCTTTTCGGGCCCGCAATACGGGCAAAGGACACAGCAACCCCACACAATCAATTTCAACATCCCAATCCATCGCTTGCCCTTCCCCGTTGCCTAAATATCCCCGCCGGAGGCGCCAGACACCAGCACAAAACGCACGGTGATGTGACTTTCCCATGCGTGACGCTGCCTGCAGATTGCGTTACAACACATAAAACGGAGGCCTCATGTTCGGCATTGATCTTTTTGACGCAAATCTTTTGCCCGCCATGACCGTGGCTTTGGCGGCGGGTATCTTGTCCTTTCTCAGCCCCTGTGTGTTGCCCATTGTGCCGCCTTATTTGGCTTATATGTCGGGAATTTCCGTGGGCGAGATGAAACAAGGCCGCGCTCCGATCATGGCGGCCCTTGCCTTTGTCCTAGGACTGTCGACGATTTTCATGATTATGGGGTTGGCCGCATCAGCCTTTGGTGCCTTCTTTCTGGGCAATAGCCAATGGTTTAACACGGCGGCGGCTTTGGTCATTATGGGTTTTGGGGCCCATTTTATTGGCATTTACCGTTTTTCTGTCTTGGACCGCGATCTTCGCATGGATGCGGGCGCACAAGGGGGCTCGGTCTTTGGCGCTTATATTTTGGGTCTGGCCTTTGCCTTTGGCTGGACGCCCTGCATCGGCCCACAACTGGGCGCGATCCTCTCTTTGGCCGCGCAAGAAGCATCTATTTCGCGCGGCATGACCCTACTTGGGGTTTATGCTTTGGGCCTTGGCATCCCGTTTTTGCTGGTCGCCGCCTTTTTCGCCCGTCTTGCGCCATTTGTTGATTTTCTGAAACGTCATGCTGAAAAGATCGAACGGATTATGGGGCTGTTGCTGTGGACCATCGGTCTTTTGATGCTTACGGGCGGATTTTCATCCATGTCGTTTTGGCTGTTGGAAAATGTACCCTTCCTTGCAACCTTGGGATAAAGCGTTATCTTAAAGTCATTCTTGTGAATGGTTTTTAAATGTCCGTTTTTCGTCGTAAAGTCTTTTATTTGCCGGGTTATGATCCGTTTCCGCCACGGCGTTACCGCGAATTATACCGCAGCGAAGGCGCCGCACAGGCGCTGATATCGGGGTATTGCTTGCAGATGGCGTCCAAGACGGGCAAAGGCCCTTATGGATGGACGGTGCAAGGCCAATTCGACGGGTGTTTGATTGAGGCTGATTTCGAAGTTTTGATTTGGTCTGATATTGTCAAATCATCTATGTCGGATGGAATCTTGGCGACCTATGGGCAATTGGGGCGGACGGCGTGGATTTATCTGGCCTCGGGCGCTTTCATAAGACAGATGCGGTTACGCAAAGGCCCGACAATCGCAGCCCTTTATCCTGTCATGCATTTGGTCGGCCAAGTGTTGATTGGCGGGGTTCTGGGCGCCCTCACAGCCTTTGCTTTGGGGTTGATGCATCCGCTTTTGTCGGTTCTTGGCCTGATTGTCTTTGGCGGGTTTTTGCGACTTGCCCAAAAATATGACCATAAGATTCTCGCCTATTATTTGATGCATGATTTCGCCTTTTCGGCGCAGCATTGGGGGGCCTATCCGCCCGCCTTATCGGCGCGCATGGATGACTTTCGTGCGCGCATTCGGACCAGCCTGACCCAAAATTATGACGAGGTTCTGATCGTCGGTCATTCGTCAGGGGCCTATATGGGCGTGACCATTCTGGCAGATTTGCTGCGCGAGACGGGCGCGCAAAATACATCCCTCTCCTTTCTCAGTTTGGGGCAAGTTGTGCCGATGGTGTCATTCTTGCCCCGCGCAGATCGGTTGCGAAAAGATTTGCATGATCTTAGCCTCAGCGATCAGATCACTTGGGTGGATGTTACCGCCCCCGGTGATGGCTGCGCCTTTGCGCTGTGTGATCCGGTCGCGGTTACAGGCGTTGCGCCGCAGGGGCAAAAATGGCCTTTGGTGCTGTCTTGTGCCTTTACCCAAACCCTGTCGCCCGAACGCTGGAAAGCATTGCGTTGGAAATTCTTTCGCCTACATTTTCAATATATGTGTGCCTTTGATCGGGTAGGGATTTATGACTATTTTGCCATTACCGCGGGACCAAAAACTTTAGCGGCGCGCTTTGCGGAGGTGCCACATTCCAAGTCGCGCATCACGACACCGCGATCCAGCTATCGGTCGATGGCATGACCGTGGCGCCAAAGCCTGTCCCCCCCAAACCTGTACCAAGGCCCGATAATGTCAGCTTATGGCAGTACATGCGCCTGTTTCGAGCTGATATTCTATCGGCCCAACCTGCGCGTCTCTATCATGCATGGATGGCTGCTTTTAAGACGCCGTTTTTTCGCAGCGTTATGATCAATGATCCCAAATTGATTGCGACCGTGCTAACTGATCGACCAGATGATTTTCCCAAATCTGACCGCGTGCGGGCGGGGTTGGAACCTTTGCTCGGCAATTCCGTTTTTGTCACCAATGGCACCTTGTGGAAACGTCAGCGCCGCATCATTGATCCCGCCTTTGAAGGCGGGCGTTTGCGCGATACTTTCCCTGCCATATTGGCGGCGGGTCAGGCGGCGGTGGCGCGTCTGCCGCTGGGCGCGCAAGAACTGGAGCAACAAACCAGCCATCTCGCCGCAGATGTGATCTTTCGCACCCTATTTTCACTGCCCATTGAAGATGCCACGGCACAGGCGGTGTTTGACGAGTTTAAACGCTATCAACGCACGCAACCTTTGCTTAATCTTGCCGCATTTGTGCCTTTGCCAAAATGGCTGCCACGTTTGCAACGGGGGCGCCGGCCCGCCCAGATCATCCGCCGACTGATCACGCAAATGACCGATCAGCGCGCGACAGATATTGCGGCGGGAACTGCCCCGAATGATCTGGCGACCAAAATCATGACCACGATTGACCCCATCACGGGGGCGGGGTT
Organism: uncultured Paracoccaceae bacterium; assembly: GCA_963924905.1. Taxonomy (GTDB): domain Bacteria; phylum Pseudomonadota; class Alphaproteobacteria; order Rhodobacterales; family Rhodobacteraceae; genus Cypionkella. Next base: position 561 of record CAWUUC010000113.1, on the reverse strand, counting down.
TGACGCCACGGAAATGGTCGATCAGGTCGCGATCTTTTTTCTGGCGGGACATGAAACCAGCGCATCTGCCTTGGCGTGGGCGCTTTATCTGTTGGCGATGCATCCAGAGGTGCAAGATCAAGTTGCCGCCGAAGGGGAGGCCTTGGGCCGCGATCCCAGTTTCGCCGATCTGTCAAAACTGCGCCTGACGCGGGATGTGTTTCGCGAAACCCTGCGGCTTTATCCACCCGTGCCGATGATGGTGCGCGAAAACCAAAAGCGAGAAATGTTTCGCGATAGGCTTTTGCGCAAAGGCGCACAGGTGGTGATCAGCCCATGGCATTTGCACCGCCACACGCGGTTTTGGGACAATCCTGATGGGTTTGATCCCAGCCGGTGGCAGACGGCGGGGGGCAAGACTTCGGCGCGCGACGCCTACTTGCCGTTTTCGACGGGGCCAAGGGTTTGTACAGGTGCGGGCTTTGCGATGGTCGAGGGGGTTTTGCTGTTGGCGCTGTTGGTGCGCACATATCGATTTGAGGTGATCGCAGATCGCCCTGCGGTCCCTGTGGCCCATCTGAC
>CAWUUC010000112.1:0-2679 GCA_963924905.1 uncultured Paracoccaceae bacterium | reverse complement strand
CCGAAAAAAATCCTAACCCCGTGGCATAAACGCCGCGCAGCGGTTGTTGTGGCAGCCTACCGCCCAGACGCCATTCACTGCGCCCAAAGGCCAAATACAGCCCTGCAATTCCCGCCAGAACTGCAAAAATTGCCTGCAAAGTCAATGATTTCATCTGTGAGGCCAAAAGAACACCACCCATCGCCCCCCCAACCACAAAGGGCGACCATTGCCGCAACATCTGCCAATCGACGGCCTGCTTTTTATGGTGCGATTGCACGGAACGTGCGGATGTAAAGACGATCGTGGCCAAAGATGTCGCGACACATACTTGCATCAAATGATCGCTTTGATAGCCCAAATGTGCAAAGGCATAAAAGAACGCAGGCACCAAAATGATCCCGCCACCCACGCCCAGAAGCCCTGCAATCACCCCCGCCACAGCCCCGATCACCAGCAAAAACGCCAGCATCTGCGCCAATGTTTCAAATTCGGCCATCGCCGGCTCCTTTTGGGCAGGGATAGCAAGGCCAGCGCCCAAAGACCAGAGGCAGCTAGGTCACTTCGGCCAAAGCCGCGTCCAATAAATCAAGCCCCGCCTCAGGGCGGTTGGCCCCGTTCGACAAAACCCGCCGCCAGCCCCTTGCGCCCGCACGCCCCGTAAAGGCGCCCAACATATGGCGCGTGATTTGATGTAACCGCCCCCCGCCTGACAGATGTGCGGCGATATAGGGGCGCATCGCATCGATGACCGCAAAAATATCAGGGGCAAAATCATCGCCCCATAACTGATCTGCACCGACCAAAACTGCATTTGGATCGTGATAAGCGGCGCGTCCCACCATCACACCGTCCAAGCCTTGGGCCAACAAAGCCTGTGCTTGGGCCAAGGTGGTGATGCCACCATTTATGGAGATTGTCAGTTTTGGAAACTGCGCTTTCATCGCCACAACCAAATCATAATCCAAAGGTGGAATTTCGCGGTTTTCTTTTGGCGACAGGCCCGACAGCCACGCTTTACGGGCATGGATGATGACGTGCTCTACCCCTGCCCCGACCATATGTTGCAAGAATTCTGGCAAAATTTCGGATGGGGTTTGATCGTCAACGCCAATGCGGCATTTCACGGTGACAGGGCGATCTGTAGCCGACCTCATTGCAGATACACAATCAGCAACCAAGGCAGGGCGCAACATCAACACCGCGCCAAAACACCCAGATTGCACGCGATCTGACGGGCACCCCACGTTCAAATTGACCTCATCATAGGGGTAATCCGCAGCAATCCGCACCGCTTGGGCCAGTTCGGCGGGATCTGAACCGCCCAATTGCAATGCCACGGGATGCTCTTCCGCGCTAAAGGCCAACAGGCGATCTTTGGGACCATGAATAATCGCCGCAGCCGTGACCATTTCGGTATAAAGCATGGCGCGGCGCGACATTTGCCGATGAAAATAGCGGCAATGGCGATCGGTCCAATCCATCATCGGCGCGACACTTAGCCGACCACTGTTTGGCATCGCGTGTTTTGCGGGATCGGACATGGGTTGCGGGTCTCATAAGGGGCATTTGGACTGGCCATACAACACAACCGCCGCAGCGTCTATCCAAGGGGCGTCTTTGATCTGGCGCGATCTTATTTGGGGCGCCATCAGACGCGGATTTGTGCGGCCTTTATATTTTGGGAGGGCAAAGGTGCTGAAAAAAATCCATCGCCCCCTCCAAAGTTTCCCGTTCTATGGCCGTTCAACGGCCTTAACCGTGGGCCGGTTCGTCAAGCCATGCTTTGATGATTGGACTGTCTGGGTCCTTCAAACCATCGATCACGGTGAAATGATTTTGGCCTTGCGCCAGATGGCAAACGGCGGGGATATCCAGCCCCGACCAGATCATTGCCAATACTTGCGATTGGCGGATGAATTCGGGGCGCTCGTTCGCGCCGACCCAGCAGACAAGGGGATTTGCCGTGGCTGGTCGGTGCAAGGCCGCGCTTTCAAGGACGGCCTCGGCCTCATCTAGGTGCAATGTGGTGTTCATTTTGGTGTGTAATAAGGGGCGCAGATCATGCAAGCCGCTGATGGACAGGGTTTTGGCAATCCGCGCCAGTGTTGCAGCCCCCAGCGGGCTGTCGTCACAGATCATGCGTGTTGCCAAATGCCCGCCTGCAGAATGGCCCGATAGATGGATCGGCCCCGCCACCCGCGCCGCCGCCTGATCAATCGCGGCCCCAATCTGCCGGGTCATCTGACCAATACGGGCATCGGGGGCCAAAGGATAACTGGGCAGGCACACCGCCCACCCCCTAGCCACCGCGCCTTGGGCAAAATGGGTCCAATAGGATTTATCCAGTTGCATCCAGAACCCCCCGTGGATGAACACGGCAAGTCCCCTTGGCACCCCATCTGGCCAAACGATGTCAAACCGCGCGCGCGGATCGTCGCCATAAGGGACATCTTGTTCGACAGCGCTATTTTGCGCGCGGTAACGGGCAGCGTCAGCCGCCCAGTCCTCGGGCAAGTTCGAAGAGCCTGGGATATGCGCCATATTGGAAAAGGCATCGTCCCAATCTTGCAAAGGTTTCATCACGCGCAAGGTCCAAGGTTAAAGAATGGGTAAGGTTGGATCGCCCCTTCATCTTGTCTTATTCCCGAAGGACGCGGAGGCGCAACCGATTTTCACCCTGCCCCTTGGGCGGTTCCG
>CAWUUC010000111.1:0-5839 GCA_963924905.1 uncultured Paracoccaceae bacterium | reverse complement strand
CACCGTTTTGCGAAAGGCCCGCAGATGACAGCCGATGTCCAGATCGAAAATGTCGTGCATGATTTTGGCAGTTATCGCGCCTTGTCGGGGATCAATCTGACGATTGCGGCGGGTGAGTTTATTGTCCTGCTGGGACCATCTGGTTGCGGCAAGACCACGCTTTTGTCAATTTTGGGCGGGTTTTTGACCCCAAATCAGGGGCGCATTTTGATCGGTGGCCGCGATGTCACCCATATTGCCGCCAAAGACCGCCCAACCACGACGATGTTCCAAGATTACGCGCTATTCCCCCATATGACACTTCTGCAGAATGTTGGATTTGGACTAAGAATGCGCGGGCAAAGCCGCATCCAGCGCGATGCCAAAGCGCATCAGATGTTGGGACTGGTTGGGCTTGATGGAAAATCTGGTGCCAAGCCGCATGAATTATCGGGCGGGCAGCGTCAACGTGTGGCGCTGGCGCGGGCCTTGGCTGTTGATCCTGATGTCCTATTGCTGGATGAACCCTTGGGTGCCTTGGATTTGAAGTTGCGCCGTCAGATGCAAGACGAGCTGAAATCTATTCAACGTCGTGTCGGCACGACCTTTGTTCATGTCACCCATGACCAAGAAGAGGCGATGGCGGTGGCGGATCGTATCGTTGTGATGAACCAAGGTTCGATCGTCGATATCGGCGCGCCGCAGTATATTTACCTAACACCCGCCACCTTGTTTTCTGCCAGTTTCATGGGGGAAATCACCTTGATCCCTGCCACATCCAAAGGGCAGGGAATTGCGACTGCTTTGGGGGATTTTCCGATTGCACCGATCACACAGGGGCCGCAAATGCTGGGCCTGCGGCCAGAAAATATCGGCCTGACAGGTGAGATCGCGCTGGGGGAGGCGCGGTTGATGGATGCCGCCTTTTTTGGCACCCATTACCGCTGTCATTTCGCGCCATTGGCTGCGCCAGACCAACTATTGATTGCACATTTGCCCCAAAACGCCGCGCCTGCAATTGGCAGTGTCCATCCGCTGTTTGCCAGCGCCCCAGTGGTCTTAAAACAATGAACCGCGCAAGCCCCCAAGATTGGTATCGTATCCGCCCCTTGTCTGATGGCGTCACATGGATAGATGAGCCGTATATCCAAGAATTTTACCGCTGCAACATCTGGCATATCCGTGGCCGTGACCGTGATATGTTGGTCGACAGTGGCATGGGGGTAGTGCCGTTGCGGCAATGGGTGCCTTTGCTGTCCGAACGCCCCTTGGACGCCGTGGCCAGCCATACCCATTTCGATCACATTGGCGCCCATCATGAATTTCCCTGCCGTCTTTGCCACGAGGCCGAGGCGCATTTTCTGGAAAATCCTTCACGCGCTGGCATCTTGGCCGATCCTTATGTCACGGATGAGATTTTCGACATATTGCCACCGCAACCCTATCTTTCGACTGCCTATCAGGTCAAATCCGCCCCCGCGACACGGCTTTTGGTCGATGGCGATGTGATTGATTTAGGGGATCGCCACTTTGAGGTGATCCACACCCCAGGCCATTCCCCAGGTGGAATTGCCTTATGGGAGGCGGCATCGGGAATCTTATTTTCCGGCGATATCGTCTATGATGGTCCTTTGATTGAGGATACCTATCACGCCAATGCAGCAGATTATATGCGATCTATGGTGCGGCTTTATGATCTGCCTGTCCGCATTGTTCACGGCGGCCACTTTGCCAGTTACGACCGCGCCCGCCACCGCGCCATCATTCGCGCATGGTTGGACGATCATGACGCAGGCTAGGGTTTTGGCACATTGCGCTCAAACTTACCCACAGAAGATTTCGCAGATTTTACTTTACAGGGTTTCGCCCGTCCGACACTATATCTAGTAAGGGAGTTGTAATGCATCCCTTGAGGTTGCTTTGCATACTGCAGTTTGTGGCAATGTCGCACGCAAACGCCTTATGATGAGGGTGCAAATGTCTTTGACCGAAGAGATCGCAGCTTATGATGATCTTCACCCCATTGATATTGTCGAAGATTTGGCCGCGCATCATGCGTGGGAATTTGATCGCGTGACCGACGATCAAATCGCAATGGCCGTCGAAGGGCAGTGGCGCACCTATTCGCTGACATTGGCTTGGTCCGCGCAAGATGAAACGCTTCGCTTGATTTGCACCTTTGAAATGGATCCGCCCGCCGAAAAAATGCCCCAAGTCTATGATTTGATGAACAGCTGTAATGATTTGGTTTGGACGGGTGCTTTCACCTATTGGGCAGAACAAAAGATGATGGTGTGGCGCTATGGTCTGTGTCTGGCAGGTGGCCAGATTGCAGGAACAGAACAGATTGATCATTTGATCTCTAGCGCTGTCGTTGCGGCTGAACGGTTCTATCCTGCATTTCAATTGGTCGCATGGGGTGGGCAAACCCCCGCCGAAGCGATGAAAATCGCGATGACCGAGGCTTATGGCCGCGCTTGAACCCGCGGCGGCCAGCGCCTAACCTGACCCCAAAGCAAAGGAACGCGTGATGGATCCAAAGGGTGATTTAGTCCTATTGGGATGTGGCAAGATGGGCACTGCGCTGCTGACAGGATGGTTGTCAGCGGGGGTTCCTACGGCATCTATTTGGGTGTTGGAACCCAACCCTAGTGATTGGTTGACCGCCAGCGGTGTTCATCTGAACCAAGGCATACCAAACTCCCCTACGGTGGCTGTTTTGGCTGTCAAACCCCAAATGATGGGGACGGCTTTGCCCGCTTTGCAGGCATTGGGAAATGGTCGGACCTTGTTTATATCGATTGCCGCAGGCACATCGATTGCCGCCTTTGAAACCGCCTTGGGCGCGCAAACTCCGATCATTCGGACGATGCCAAACACGCCCGCGATGGTGGGCCGTGGCATCACAGGTATTTGTTGTAATGGCTTTGCAACGGAGGATCATATGGCCTTGGCGACGCAATTGATGGCGGCTGTAGGTCAGGTTGTCACGCTGGACGGCGAACACCAAATTGACGCTGTGACGGCTGTCTCTGGCTCTGGTCCCGCTTATGTGTTTCACTTGATCGAGGCACTTGCCGCCGCCGCCGAGGCCGAGGGTCTTTCCCCCGAAGTCGCTATGCAACTGGCGCGGGCGACGGTGACAGGTTCAGGGGAGTTGGCGTTTCAATCGTCTGACCCCGCCAGCCAATTGCGCGTCAATGTCACCTCTCCCGGCGGGACCACAGCGGCGGCTTTGGTGCATTTGATGGACCCGGAAACGGGGTTGGCGCCCCTAATGCGCCGCGCCGTGCGCGCTGCTGCTGATCGAGGACGGGAGTTGGCGAAATGATCACCTATGACGATTTTCAACAGGTCGATATTCGCGTGGGCCGTATCACCCGCGCCGAACCTTTCCCCGAGGCGCGCAAACCTGCGATCAAATTATGGGTCGATTTCGGGGGTGAAATTGGCGAAAAACGCTCTAGCGCTCAGATCACCCGCCATTATACCCCCGAAGGCTTGATTGGCCGCCAAGTTTTGGCCGTGGTCAATTTTCCACCCCGCCAGATTGGCAAAGTGATGTCAGAGGTGTTGGTTCTGGGATTGCCTGATGAAGATGGCGAGGTTGTATTAATTGCGCCAGATCAAACTGTGCCCTTAGGCGGAAGGATGTTTTGATGTTAAAGCTACTGATTACACGACGCTTACCGGCCAAAGTTTTGGATGCAGCGCACGGCCGTTTTGATGTCACATTGCGCGACAAAGACAGCCCACTTGATCCCCAAGAATTGCGCGCCGCCTTGCGTGATTATGATTTGATCTTGCCCACATTGGGCGATCTGTTTCGCGCCGATGTTTTTGCCGATGTCCATCAGCCTCGTGCCCAAATATTGGCGAATTTTGGGGTGGGCTACAACCATATTGACGCTGTCGCAGCCAAAGCGGCAGGTTTGGCAGTCACCAACACCCCTGGGGCCGTCACCGATGCCACGGCCGATATTGCGATCACACTTATGCTGATGACGGCGCGGCGGGCGGGCGAGGGCGAGCGGATGGTGCGCGCAGGCCAATGGCAGGGTTGGGCGCCGACACAGATGCTGGGCGCGCAGGTCACAGGTGCCACTTTGGGCGTTATTGGTATGGGTCGCATTGGGCAGGCGATTGCACGGCGCTGTCATTTCGGCTTTGGCATGGATGTGATTTATCACAACCGCAGTGCGCGTGATTTGGGATTTGATGCACAGCAAGTATCGCTATCTCAGGCGATGGCCGCTGATTTTGTGGTTGTGGCCGTCCCAGGCGGTGCCGACACACATCATCTGATCAATGCTGAAGCCCTGTCCTTTATGCGCGCCAATGGTATTTTCATCAATATCGCGCGTGGCGATGTTGTGGATGAGGCGGCCTTGGTCGACGCCTTGCAGCAAGGCCGTATCGCGGGTGCGGGGCTGGATGTCTATGAGCGCGAGCCACAGATTTCCCCCGCCCTTTTTACGATGGAAAACGTAACCTTGTTGCCCCATCTTGGCACCGCGGTTTTGTCGGTGCGTGAGGCGATGGGCATGATGGCCTTGGACAACCTGATCGCCCATGCCGAGGGGCGGGCGTTGCCCAACGCGGTCTAGCGGATGATCCTGTCACGGGGCCGCAGATATATCTTTATCCACATTCCGAAAACGGGTGGCACGGCCCTGACCCTAGCCCTAGAGGCGCGGGCGATGAAAGACGATATCTTGATCGGTGATACGCCCAAGGCTCAGGCGCGGCACGCCCGCCAAACGGGGCTTAGGGCGGCGGGTCGGCTTTGGAAACACGCCACGATGGCCGATATTGCGGGGTTAGACGATGACATGGCGGGGTATTTCGCCTTTACATTGGTGCGAAACCCTTGGGATCGGATGGCTAGTTATTATCATTGGTTACGCGGCCAGCGGTTTGATCATCCCGCGGTCACCCTAGCCCATTCGCTGAACTTTAGTGACTTTATCCATCATCCGATAACCCAAACGGCACAACGTGATTGGCCGGCTTCGGCCTATATGCGCGATGAAAATGGGGTGGATCGCGCCAATCTTTATGCGCGGCTAGAGCATCTGGAAACAGACCTTGCCCCTTTACAAACGCACCTTGGGTTTTCGCTGATACCGCTGCCGCGCGTGAATGCATCGGATCGCTCCCGCGATTGGCGCGGGTTCTATTCAGATGCCGACGCGGCCTTAATTGCACAGAACTGCGCCGAGGATATTGCGCGATTTGGTTATGGGTTTGATCCTGTAAATTCTTAGATATTTGTCTTGAATTTGCCGCATTTTCTCCCTGCCGATGTCGCGCCTTAGGGTGCATAAGGGACTTTGGGGTAATTGGGTGCATTGGGTATGTCACGCAGCTTTTCGATCATGGGGGCATGGGCTGATACTGATTTGGGTGTCGGTCTTGCGGCAGATGTGGCCGTTGCCACGCCATTGGGTTGGCGACCTGCTGCGGATTTGACCGTGGGTGCGATGTTGCGAAAACCTGACGGGCCACCTGTCGAACTAGGTCTAATTTTGCCTGCAAAAGCGGACAGCTGGCTGAAATTTCCGATTATGGCCTTGGGCAATCGCCGCGCCATTGTTTTAGGCCAAGGCCAAAGTGTTCTGCTGAAATCAGACTATATCCGCCAATTAACGGGTGAGGATTCGGTTGCAGTTCCTGCGCTGGCACTTAAGGGCTGGCGGGGCATTCATGCCTGTGCGCCGCCGCGCAAGGCTGTGTCATTGCGATTGGCGCGGCCCAATTTGATTATGGTGGGCGCTGGTGCCTTTTTAGCGTGCCAAGGTATGGTTGATGTTGGATGGGACGCGCTGCCGCCCGTTCCCAGCCTGTCGGTTGCCTCGGC
>CAWUUC010000110.1:0-2868 GCA_963924905.1 uncultured Paracoccaceae bacterium | reverse complement strand
GTTCACGCACAAAGGCGGTCCGATCAGGCAGCGCCAAATGCACCCGCGCGGAAACAACAGCGTCAATTTCATTGATTGATCGCGCCAGCTCCACCTCTTGGGCGTGCTGCAATTTGGCTTGTTCCACCGACCGCGAGGTGCCCATTGGCATATTATTCAATTCATCCATGCCCGAAGGATCGGATGCAGGCAGACCTTGGGCGGCCAGCGTCATCCGCGAGCTGTAATAATCGCCCGAAGGCACAAGAACCTCACCCGTGGTCGGATCCAGCGTCACATCGACACCGGCATTCATCAAGGTTTCAACAACGCGGGATTTGTCAGACTCGGCCAATGACGCAAAAAGCGTGGTGCGCGAGGGTTGTTGTAACAAGAAATAGGCCACAAGTCCCGCCACAACCACCACAAGGGCGACAAGGGTTGGAAATGCGCGCTGAAAGCTGGGCTGAACGGTCAAGGCCCGCACATTCGACACCATATTGCGGGCCGACGGCACCAACGCCCCACCGCGCGTTGTGACCACTTTATCATCCAATATCACGCCTGTATTCGCCATATCCCCACCGTTACTTTCTAGACGCCGTTAGACCGGCATGTTCATGATATCTTTATAGGCCGACAGTGCCTTGTTTCGCAGGTTCAGCGTCAGCTGAAATCCAAGGCTGGACACTTGCTGTGCGACCATAACCTTGGAAAGATCCTGCTCTGTCCCCGCTTCATAGGCCGTGGCCAGATCCGAAGCCGCGTTTTGCGACTGGGCAACGTCACGCAAGCCACCGGCCAGCCGATCAGCAAAACTGGGTCCGCCAACAGAAGGTTCGATCGCCGTTTTGTCAAACTGCGCCCTTGCGCGGGCCAACGACTGCAGATGCGTCTGTTCGACTTGAAATTTCAGCCCACCAATCGCGGTCATCGCCCTGCCCCCCTTAGCCCATCATCCAAGCTTGCGCTTGTTTTGCGTCTGCGTTGATCCGCGCGAACTTTGGACGATCAATGATGATATCTTGCGCGGAAATCCGACCATCACTTTGCAAGACCAAGGCGCGCTGGATCACATTTTCCAATTCACGAACATTGCCCGGCCAATCATGGCCCAACAAGACATCGACCGCATCCACCCCCAGCCATGGTTGGGTGTGTTTATCCGCCGTGTGACGGCGAATAAGAGCAATCGTCAAAGGGATGATGTCGCTGGGACGGTCTGCCAGCGCCAAGGTTTCCAAAGGAAACACGTTCAGCCGATAATACAAATCCTCGCGGAAGGTGCGCGCCTGTACTTGTTCAAACATATTGCGGTTAGAGGTCGCGATCACCCGCACATCGACGGCAATTTCTGTCTGCGAGCCCAAGGGCGTGACAATGCGTTCTTGCAAGACCCGCAACAATTTGGATTGCAGCCCAAGCGGCATTTCCGAAATTTCATCTAGCAACAGCGTGCCACCGTCTGCGGCCCTAAAAATGCCCTTGTTTGGCGCGGACGCCCCCGTGAAAGAGCCCTTTTCATGACCAAATAGCACGGCCTCAAGCAGATTTTCAGGGATTGCCGCGCAATTCACCGCGACAAATGGCTTGCCCGCCCGTGCGGATTGGTTATGGACAAATTTCGACAGCACCTCTTTGCCGGTTCCCGTTGGCCCGTTTACGAAAACGGTGACATCCTTGCGGGCCACGCGGGCGGCCAACGATGTCAGCCGAACAGTCGCCTCATCGGCTGCAATCATGCTGGACAGATCGGCACAAATTAAATCAGCAGCCACCAGTATCGACTGCGGCGTGTCGTCGCGACCACCTGGCAAATCCACACGAAGGATTTTCCCCCCCAGCTCTGGCGTCACAGAAAAACCGCTGGCCCCTTCGGACAAAATGACAACAAGCCGCGGCAAGAATTTTCTAGCGCGCTCTATCAAGGCCTGCGGTCCGCCCATCTGGGTTTCAAAAGCGGCCGAAAAGATCAACGTCGCGCCCTTTGCAGGTTCAGACGTATCCATAACCCCAACAGATGCATTCACCGAAAGCATGCGTCGGCTAATAAGATCTGCCAACTTGGCTGCCATCGACAATCCAGTTGTTTCGATCAAAACTTTGCTCATCCAGCCACCTCCTTCGGGTCTGCACAAGACAAAGCAAGAACTGGACCAAGCCATCAGATAAAAATTGAGAAAACATCTTATTAGACTGTTAACCATTGTTTTTGTTTAATAATAAATTAACTATTTTTTTAAAATAGGATTGGCAAAATTTCTAGCAAGGCATTTTTATCAATCGCAACCTTCTTCAAAATCCGAACAGTCAATAAAATGACAGCCCGTTGCAATTGGCGTAAACTTTGCTGACAAAGACATATCATCAGGGAAGGCAAATCATGTCAAAGAACCTACCGCTATTACTGACCAGCCTTGCTTTGGTAATCACTCTGGTCATAGCCGCCTTAGGCCTTACGATCCTTCTGAAACCAAACCTGGTGAAATGATTAAAGCCCATATTTTCTTGGAGAATGCTTGCGGAATAACGGACGACGCCTTTGTTTTGTTGGTGCCATCTTCGGGAAAAAGGATTGCCTTCGCAAATGGAGAAATCAAAACAATCCTAAAAGCGGGTGAACCTTTGCGGTTGATTGTGGACTTGCCAAACGAATCCAGCATCGTTGATTTGTTTCTGCACGAACCGGGACGCAAGCTGTTGGTCGGGTCAAGCGACGGCGACGGGTTTGTCGTGCCAGAGGTTGATGTTCTGGCCCAGACCCGCAGCGGCAGACAGGTGCTGAACGTCAAGGACAAAGTGGTCGCCAAGGTCTGTACACCGGTGGTGGGCGATCATGTGGCGGTGATCAGTCTGAACGCCAAGTTGCTGGTTTTCCCACTGTCTGAA
>CAWUUC010000109.1:0-10843 GCA_963924905.1 uncultured Paracoccaceae bacterium | reverse complement strand
GCCGCGCATATTGTCGTTGCCATCGTTGCCGTGAAGGGAATCGTGGCCCGCATCGCCCGCCATATAATCGTCGCCCGCGCCACCTGCCATGAAGTCATTTCCATCGCCGCCACGCATATTGTCATTGCCTTCTTCGCCGTGAAGGGAATCGTGGCCCGCATTGCCCTCCATATAATCGTCGCCTGCGCCGCCTGCCATGAAATCATCGCCAGCGCCGCCGCGCATGTTGTCATTGCCAGATTCGCCGTGGATCAAGTCGTTGCCCGCATCGCCCGCCATATAATCGTCGCCTGCGCCACCCGCCATGAAGTCGTCACCATTGCCCCCACGCATATTGTCAAGGCCGTCATCACCCCACATGTGATCGTTGCCATCTCCGCCTTCTTGATAGTCATTGCCGATGCCGCCGGTCAGAATATCGTTGCCCGCCCCCCCGAACATCACATCATCGCCCGCGCTGTCGCCGAAAATTGAATCGTCGCCATCGCCGCCATAGGTTGTGTCGTTGCCTGACGAATCCCAAATCAGATCGCGCCCTGCGCCGCCAAAAATCAGATTGCTGCCCGTATTGGATGAAATACCGCCGACATCGTCCAAGACATCATCGCCGTCCCCACCATAGACCGTGTCATTGCCCGCGCCCCAAAAGATTAGGTCATTGCCAAAACTGCCATAAACCAAATCGTTGCCAGCGCCGGCATGGATGGTGTCACTGCCCCACCCTCCGAAAATCAAATCAGCGCCTGAGGTTCCTGTCTTATATGTGGACATTCCGTTTTCCCTTTTCAAATGTATTGGGGCGCTGATTTCAGTGCCAAATTTAAATTCTATTTGTCCAAATCGCCTGGTCTTTGTATCCAAGGCGGTGGTCGGCCTTCGGTGTAAATTTTGACAATGACGCTAAGCCAAGGTGATTCGACTGTAAAGTTAACAATGCAAAACAGTCTTCGATTTTGGGCTAAAATGTGGCGCATCTTGTGATTTTTGGCTAAGATTCATCTATAGGTTGTTATTTTTGATAGAGAATCATACTTTAAACACTGTGTTTCCGAATGTGAGCAAATTGACAATTCTTTTGGATATAAATTTTCAGATGCTGTCAAAACCAAGGCAGTCAGCCCCCTGACGGGGGAAACACCTAAAACTTGGTTTTCAATAATTCTATATGACTCGCGGGCGTTTTGCGGCGTTGCATCAGCACGTTGAATTGACTGACAGTCGTGCCAAGGCGTACCATCGATCAAAATAACTCAGCCTTTTGGCAACGCTGAGTGCGGTTGCTGTGTTAATAAAGCCCGCTCACGCGCGCGCGCAATCGGATCAAGGCCAGAACTGTATCAATGGTCGGTGTCGCGATGTTGACCAAGCGGCCCAACTCTTGAACCGATGTCACAAGCGCGTCGATTTCCATCGGTCGAGCCGCATCCAGGTCTTGCAACATTGATGTGCGATGGGCGCCCACGGCCGCGCCGCCATCAATTCGACGTTCGACGTCAATGGGAAAGGTGACCCCCAAATGTTCGGCAATTGCTTGGGCCTCTTGCATCATATGTCGCGCAACGCTGCGGGTTCCGGGGTCAAGACACAGCTGATCCAATGTGGCATGCGTCAGCGCTGAGATCGGATTGAACGACAGATTGCCCCAAAGTTTGACCCAAATTTCATCGCGCAACCTTGGGCGAACGGGTGCCTTAAGGCCTGCCGATTGCAGCACCGCGGATAAGGTCAAGGCGCGTTCGGATTTGGACCCATCGGGTTCGCCCAAAGAAAAACGATTGCCTTCGATATGCGTGATAGTGCCAGGTGCGGACACTTCGGCGGCGGGATAGACCACACATCCCAAAACACGGTCTGGCCCAAAACCGTCCCATTGCACATTGCCAGGATCAACGGATTGCAAGCGCATCCCCTCATAGGGACCGCCAATTTTATGAAAATACCACCACGGCACCCCATTCACGCCGCTGACAATCGTTGTGTGACCCCCCATCAGGGGTTGGATCGCGCCGACAATTGCGGGGACCGAATGTGCCTTTAGGGTGAGGATCACGTAATCTTGTGGGCCAAGTTTGGCGGGATCAGCGCTGGCGCGCACCGAAAGGGTGACGGGATCCGTCCCCTCTTCGATCAGGGTCAGCCCTTTGGACTGAATGGCCGCCAAATGCGCGCCCCGCGCCACAAGGCTGACATCAGCACCAGCTTGGGCCAGTTTTGCGCCCATATAGCCGCCAATCGCGCCCGCCCCAAAAATGCAAATCTTCATCCTTTGTCCTTTGTGGTGCGGTTAGGCAGGTATCCCAAGGCCCAGCTTTTCAGCAAGGCCAATCCGCTGCAATTTGCCAGTGGCCCCTTTGGGGATCTCGGCCATGATGATCACTCGGCGCGGCACTTTGAAATCGGCAAGCCTTGTTGCAACAAAATCGCGGATCTCGCGCTCGGTGGCTGTTGCCCCTTCGCGCAGGACAACCGCTGCGGCTACCTCTTCGCCCAGTTTTGCGTGCGGCATGGCAAAAGTGACAACTTGAATCACGGCGGGATGATCCATCAAGACACCGTCCACCTCTAGCGGGCTTATCTTTTCACCGCCACGGTTGATGATTTCCTTCAGCCGCCCTGTCAGCGACAAATAGCCATCCGCGTCCAGCGCGCCCTGATCGCCCGTCCTAAACCAGCGCAGACCGTCTTGGATGAAAAAATTCTTTGTATTGGCCTCTGGGTTATTTTCATAGCCTGGTGTTACATTTGGCCCCGAAATCACCACTTCGCCCGTGGTGTCAATCAGGCGATCTTCGATCTCATGGGCGATACGCAGTAAGGGGCCTGCTGCAATCCCCACCGATCCTGGTTTTTGCGCGCGCGGCGGCAAGGGGTTGCTGGCCATCTGATGCGCGGCTTCAGTCATACCATACGCCTCAATCACGGGCGCGCCAAAGGTTTCGCCCAAGGCCCGCATAACTTGGGCAGGCAACGACGCAGACGAGGACCGCAGAAATCGCAAAGGATGGCTTGCGATGATGTCTGCATTGCGTTCAGCCCGCGATAGGATCGCCTGATGCATGGTGGGAACGGCCGTATACCATGTGGGGCGCGCATCCTTCATCCAGCCAAAAAACTTTAGCGCGTCAAAGCCAGGCGCGCACCACACGGACGCCCCTGCCGAAAGCGATGCCGTCACCGCTGCAATCAACCCATGTATGTGAAAAAGGGGCATCACATTCAAACAACGATCCTTGGGCGTCAATGCCAAGGACGCCCGAATATGCTGCGCTGATGCTACGATATTCGATTGCAACAGCGGCACGATTTTGGGCCGCGAGGTCGTGCCCGATGTATGCAAAATCAGCGCTGTATCTGCGGGTGATGATCTTAGCGGGGCCTTTGATGGTTCGACAGTTGCACCTGACAAGGTGAAATGGCCCGCAGGGTCCGCCATAGATGTCTGCAACCACAAAATCGCCACACCGCTTTGTTGCGCGGCGGCAAGAGCCGGTCCTTGATAACCTTGGGGAATGACCAGGGCCTTAGCCCTAAGATCCGTCAGGTAAAATGAGTATTCTTCCTGCTGATAGGATGGGTTCAGGGGTGCGGTGACAGCGGCCTGTGCGATTGCCACAAAGGCGCTGGCCATTTCGGGACCATTTGGCAAAACGATTGCCACGCGGTCTTGGGGTCCAATACCAAACTGCCGCAATTGCGCCCCCACATCGGCGGACAATGTCCGCAGCGCGCCATAGGTTAACCAATCACGACCAGGTGCGCCGATGGCAGGATCATCGGCCGATTGGTGGGCCAAAACGTGGGTCAATGTGGTCATAATCTTTTATCCATAAGCTGAATATCAGCGAGAAGAGGCGTAAAATGCAACTTTACGTTCCAAATACCCCAGAAATTCGGATATCGAAAAAGCAAGTCCGAACAAGACGATCAAAACAGCCCAGAATTCCTTCATCAAGAAATTGCTGGAATAAAGTTCGAACAAAGCGCCAAAGCCGACGATCGACACCAGCAATTGACCAATAATCACGCCCTTGACCGCGCGGATCACGCCAATGCGAACACCCCCCAAAATTTCAGGCAATGCAGCCCAAAGATAGATTTTGAAAAAAGCATCCAGTGGCGAAGCGCCAAAGCTGCGCCCCATTTCCACCAACGAGCGATTGATCTGCATCACCCCTGCGCGGGCGTTCAAGATGATGATCCAAATCGCAAAAAGCGATGTGGTGATCACGATGGTTTTCAGCCCGAACCCAAACAAGACCATCAAAACTGGCACAAGCGCCGTCAGCGGGGCAGAAATGAAAATATTGACCCAAGGCAGCAGTAATTCGTCCAATATTCGCGTTTTGCCCATCAAAATACCAACAGGAATGCCGATCAGCACGGCAAATGTCACACCCAACAAAAACGCATAGGCGGTTTCGCCTACGGCATTTTGAAAAGCGGTGGTCTGGATGAGACCCATCAGGGTGACAAAGACCGCTGAGATGGGTGGGACAAAGAACGTTAAATCCAATTGCCCAATGATTTCCCACAACAGCGCCCAAACCAATAAAGATGACATCGCTGGCAACTTGCGTCCGAAAAGGATCATGACAACCTCACTCTACATAGCTGCGCAGCGACGCCCAGATTTCATCCACGATATCCAAATATTCAGAATCTCGGCGAATGTTATCAACGCCCTTGCCGCGAAAACTGGTGGGGCGGATGATTTCCGACACACGACTGGGACGGGGCAAAAGAATTGCGATCTGATCCGAGACATAGACCGCCTCTTCGATCGAATGCGTCACGAAAATGAATGTCTTTTTTTCATTTTCGACCAAAGACAGCAAATCTTCTTGGAACTTGCGGCGCGTTTGTTCATCCACGGCGGAAAACGGCTCGTCCAACAGCAAAACTTGGGCATCTACAGACAGGGCACGGGCCAAGCCAACGCGCTGGCGCATCCCCCCAGAGAGTTGATGCGGAAATTTTTTCTCAAATCCCGCCAGTCCAACATCGCGGATGTATTTTTCTGCAATCGCCTCGCGCTCGGATTGGGCGACGCCGCGCAACTCCAAGCCAAACGCAACATTGCGCAACACATTTGCCCAAGGCAACAGCGCGAAATCTTGAAACACAAAGGCGCGGTCAGGCCCTGGACCTGTAATCGTTTTGCCATCGACTTCAATCTGGCCTGACGTTTGTGGCAATAGGCCGGCAATGATTTTCAACAGCGTGGTTTTGCCGCAGCCTGAAGGTCCCAAAAGCGAGGTCAACTCACCCTTTGGAAACTCTAACGATAAATCCCGCAAAGCTTGGACATCGCCATAGTTCTTGGACACGTTGCGGACCGAAACGGCGCTTTCTAGGGCGGGTTTTGCAGCCTTGACTGCAGCAGGACTAGTCTGTGACGTAACCACGGTTATTTCCTTCGAACAAATAGTTTTCCAGTTTTTCCAGCAGGTTCAAAAAGATAACCGCCAAAAGAATGATAGAGAAAATCGCCGCATACATGCTGGGATAATCTGCAACAGAACGGCTGTAGGAAATGATGTCGCCGACACCCGTAGGGGTGATTTTCAATTCCGACAAAATCGCGCCAATAAATCCTGCCGAGACACCCAAACGCAGCCCCGAAAAGATGATGGGCGACGCCGCAGGGATGATGATTTTCAGCAAAACATCCCGGTCCTTTGCCATAAAGGACTTGGCCATATCCTTTATCGAGGCGGGCGTATTACGCACGGCGCTTGCGGTGTTCAGCACGATCACGGGCATGGCCATGATACAAACAACAAAGACCTTTGATGTCAGGCCAATGCCGTAAACCATCACAAGGATCGGGATTAACGCTGCCAATGGCGCGGTTTGCATCACGATAAAGATTGGCCCAAACAGCCATTCAAATCGCGTGCTCAGACCAATCCACAGACCAACTCCGATCCCAACCGCCGCCGAAATTGAAATCCCCAAAAGCAAAGGTTTAAGGGTTTCGGCATAGGCCACAAAAATAGAGCCGTCAAAAATCATCCGCGCCAGTGCAGTCATCGATTCCAAAAAGGTCGGAAAGGCATAGCTGATCGGCACATGACCCGCGATTTCCCACGCGCCAAAGACGATCGCAGCCGATAAAAGTTTCAGGAATAGCGGACGGTTTTTCATATGGTCGTTCCAGACTTGTGCAAGGCGATGAGGCGCCACCCCAATTAGGGCAGCGCCATCGTCAAAAGATTATTTTGCGACCGCATCCAACGGCGCAAAATACCAGAAGTCTTCTGGATTAAGCGTGGCTGGGTCGCCTTCCAGTTGGCCTGCGCCAGTGTACCATTCTAGGTCAGCTTGAGCCGCCTCGCGTCCGCCGCCATTTGGATCATAAAGACCACCCGCGACTGCATCAGTATAAAATCCGTCCAGTTCAGCCAAGATTTCTGCGGGCAGTTGGCCAATTGGGCCATCTGGGTTGGTTTCGCGGCGAATGATCGTTGGATCAGCTGCCATATCTTTCCAGACACTGGCCAAGGCCTTGACGAAAATTTCCACATCGCCTTCGTTGGCCTTGATCCAGTCTAGATTTGCAAACAAGGCTTCGTCACTGGCTTTGACTTCGAACATCGGCAAGGCGTGGAAACGATCGCCCGCTTCGGCCACGATTTTGTTTTTGTTCGACAAATCCAGAATGGTTGCCTCGGCCTGACCTGCCAACATTGCCACAACGCGGTTTGCCGAACCCGACACATAGGAACGTTCACCCAGTTTGATACCTTCACGCTCTTCGATCACATTGGCGATGGAATCCGTGCCGCCGCCGCGCGAATGCAGCATGATTGGCTTGCCATCCAGATCTTTGAGCGTGTTGTAATCCATAGTGGTGACGGGGAAAAACACCAACCGCGAAAGCTGATAGATGATCCGGATCGGTGCCTTAGAACGCTGCATGACGGAATAGGGCGTGCCGAATGCGATATCCATCTGGCCGCTGAGAACAGCTTGAATCGCCAATTCTTCATCGGCAAAGGCGGTCCATTCGTAATCCAGACCATTTGCCTTGGCGCGATCAAGGGCCACGAAAAACGCCGCCAATTCATCCGAAGGTGTTTCCGCCAAGGCAATGCGGATCGTATCTGCATGTGCGACTGACGTCATCAGCGTTGCGGCAACAGCCAAGCCGCTGAGTTTTTTCAAAAAGCTAGTCATGGATCTCCTCCCTGAGAATCGCATTTGGTTTACACATCCTGGGACCGCGCTTTGCGCTTGTTTTCCCAATTTGTTCGTTCTTGCTTAGGCCTCTCCAAACAGTCGTGCCGAGACGGACAGCAAATGGGACCGCATCGATTCATAAGCGCGATGCGGGTCGCGCGCGGCAATGGCGTCGGCAATGGCGTCATGCTGGCGAAAACTGGAGTGATCAGGCGAGGGGCGCACGGTTTGGCGTTCCACATTGCCCCAAGCGACCGCACGGCGCACCGTGTTTAATTGGTCGAACAAGGCCAGAAGCAACAGATTATCACTGGCCTCGGCGATGGTGCGATGAAAGATATCATCTTCGATTTCATAGGTCTGCCAAGTGGGCGCCGTCCGCGACCGATCCAGCGCCTGCCGCATCCGCGTCAAGGCCTCGCCCGTGGCATTAAATGCCGCTTCCCGCGCAATCGCAGGTTCAATTGCCAAACGCGCCCGCATCATCCGAAACGGTGTCAATTGGCGGCCCAAACGCACGCTGGCATCGTCAGATGGACGGGTCTGCTCGCCCGCGACAAACGTGCCTTTGCCAACGTGGCGCCAAATTTGGCCGTCACGTTCCAAAACATCCAAGGCCTTACGCAGTGCGGATCGGGGAAGGCCCAATTCTTCGGTCAATTGACGTTCTGGTGGCAACTTGCCCCCAATACCAAAATCCCCCTCTGCGATATAGTGGCGCAGGCGGACAACGGGGTCTTGTTGTGTTGTCATGTTTTCCGACATAGCAAGTCCCTAATTGGTTGACCAATTTCAGATTAAGAATCACTATACATGCAATTTTTATCGGATCAATATGAAATTGGTTTCATAATTCACCAGATTTTTTGCATTGGTGTGGATTGATTTGACCAATTTCCTGTCCTATAGTCGATCAAACGGCATCCCGAAAAAGAGAAGAAGATTTCAACCATGACCAAGCTTGTGATTCCCGCACCTGTTGTCCCCACCATCCCAACCAGCACTGGCGAGGCCTTTCCGGTGCGGCGCGTTTATTGCATTGGTCGCAATTATGCGGCCCATACCGTTGAAATGGGGGGCGACCCGAACCGTGAGGCGCCGTTCTTTTTCCAAAAGAACCCCAACAATTTGGATGCGTCGGGTGAATTCCCCTATCCGCCCCATTCCAACGATGTTCATCACGAGGTGGAGTTGGTGATTGCGCTAAAATCTGGTGGGCATAACATCAGTGTTGATAACGCGCTGGATCACGTTTGGGGCTATGCTGTGTCGCTGGACATGACGCGCCGCGACTTGCAGGGCGAGGCGAAAAAGGCGGGCCGCCCTTGGGAAACAGGCAAGGCGTTTGAACGCTCTGGCCCAGTTGGGCCGCTGCGGCCTGTATCCGAAGTGGGGCATTTGGCGCATGGGCGTATCGAACTCAAGGTGAATGGCGCGCTGCGTCAGGAAGGCGATCTGAACCAAATGATTTGGAAAGTGCCAGAGATGATCGCCTATCTGTCAGAATATTTTGAATTGCAGGCAGGCGATGTGATTATGTCTGGCACACCGTCTGGCGTCGGCGCGGTAGAGCGCGGCGATCAGATGGATGCTGTGATTGACGGTCTGGGCGCTTTGCGCGTTACTGTTGTCTAAAAAAATAGGGCGGCGCAGGTTGTTGCGCCGCCATCTAGCAACACGGCGGGGCGGTGGTTTCGCGGTGGATCAATCGCAAGTCTGGGACAGTCTCTATCTCGGCGCTTTGGTCATTTGACATCAAACGGTGTAATCGCGCCACGGCGCTGCGGCCCAGTTGGCGAATGGGCTGTGCAATGGTTGTCAATCGCGGCAGCACAAAAGCTGCAGATGGTATATCGTCAAATCCAATGATGGACAGGTCCTGCGGCACAGAAAGCCCCAGATCATGGGCAGCATGAATGGCCCCAATCGCCGCAATGTCGGTAAGCCCAATGATCGCCGTCGGACGATTTGTACGGTCCAGCAGCAATTTTGCCAAACGATATGTTTCTTCAAAATTATGCAGATGGCCTAGTTCCAGTCCAGACAGCGTTGACCCATTTTGGGCCAGAACCGTCGTGACGCCAGTCAATCTGCGTTGGATCGACTGGCTATGTGCCGGCGCACCCACAACGGCAATGTTTCTATGGCCCAAATCAATCAGATGTTTGGCCATCATTTGCCCGCCCAGATCGTGATCGATGATCACAGCATCGCTTTCCAGCCCGTTTAAGTCGCGATCAATCGCCACGATGGGGATCCCATTGGCTTGCAGTTGGGAAAAATGCGCGGCGCCCGATTCGGCGCTTGCAGCAATGACCCCACCCACGCGTCGCGAAATGAAAGTTGCGATATAGCGCGCCTCATGTGCCCCACTTTCGGCAGTGCTGCAAATAAAGGATTGATAGCCCAGTTCAAACAGCGCCTGTTCCATCGTATGCGCCAAAATCCCAAAAAACTGCACGTCTAGACTGGGCAGCAAGATGCCAACCAAATCGCTTTTGCCGCTGCGTAAAAGACGCGCACCTGTGCTGGGGCGGTAATTGGTTTCAGCAATGGCGCCTTCGACCTTGGCGCGCAATCTGTCCGATACATAGCCGCTGTTGTTGATCACCCGCGAAACAGAGGCGACAGAGGTGCCCGCCAGATGTGCAATAGTCTTAATACTTGCCATTCTTACCCCATAACACCCATGCTTGGGTGCCGTCTGATCCTTTTATGAAAACGATACCACAAATCTTGTTGACAGGTCCAGAGTGCCTGTCTTATCAAATATGAAATCGATACCATGAGGGGATTTTCGTGAAACAAGCGCGTATGAACAGGCTTTTTGGCGTTTCTGGCAATTGCTTTGATGTGGCCATTGATCACGGGATGTTTAATGAGACCACTTTTTTAGCTGGTATCGAAAATATGGGCGCGGCGATCAAGATCATTGCCGATGCCAACCCCGACGCGATCCAGTTGCCCCCCGGCACGGCCAAGATTTTACAATCTATTCCTGGCAAATCCCGCCCTGCGCTGGTGTTGCGCACAGATATTGCCAATGTTTACGGCAATCCCTTGCCTTCAGCCTTATTTTCAGAGGTGATTGACCGACCGGTTGAACAGGCCGTTGTGCTGGATGCCGCCTGTGTCGTGGTCAATCTTTTGATGCTGCCCGATCAGCCCGAAGTGTATCGCGCCTGCATTCGCAATGTGAACCTGCTCAAGCGGGAATGTGAAATCTATGGCATGCCCTTGATGGTTGAACCTTTGGTCATGCAAGATAATGCAAAGGGCGCCTATATGGTCGATGGCGCGATCGACAAAATCTTGCCCTTGGTGCGGCAGGCAGCGGAATTGGGGGCTGATATCATCAAGGCCGACCCTTGTGACAGCGTCCAAGACTATCACCGCGTTATTGAAATTGCCCAAGGTCTGCCCGTGTTGGTGCGTGGCGGTGGGCGGGTGTCGGACAGCGAAATCTTGACCCGCACCAAGGCGTTGATGATCCAAGGCGCGCGCGGCATCGTTTATGGACGCAATGTCATCCAACACCCCAATCCTCGCGGCATGACCAGCGCACTTATGTCGATTGTGCATGACGCCGCCACGGTCGAGATGGCCATGCAGCATTTGGCCTAAGGGGCGTGTCATGACAAAACCCCGCAAAATCATCCGC
>CAWUUC010000108.1:0-4417 GCA_963924905.1 uncultured Paracoccaceae bacterium | reverse complement strand
ATGGCCGAATGGTTTGAAGAAAACCCCGCCAATGCAAAAATCATCGTTGGTAAGATCATCGAGGCCGCATTGGCCCGCGAAGCAGCGCGCAAGGCGCGTGAATTGACACGGCGCAAAACGGCGCTGGATATTGCCAGCCTGCCCGGAAAACTCGCTGATTGTCAGGAACGTGATCCGTCGAAATCAGAATTGTTTTTGGTTGAGGGTGACTCGGCCGGTGGGTCTGCCAAGCAAGGGCGATCACGCGCCAATCAGGCTGTTTTGCCGCTAAAGGGCAAAATCCTAAACGTAGAGCGCGCGCGGTTTGACCGTATGTTGGCCAGCCAAGAAATCGGCACGCTGATCACGGCACTTGGCACGGGTATCGGTCGGGATGAGTTTAATATTAATAAGCTGCGTTACCATAAAGTCGTCATCATGACAGATGCTGATGTAGATGGCGCACATATTCGCACGCTTTTGTTGACCTTTTTCTTCCGTCAAATGCCGCAATTGATCGAGGGTGGTTTTCTTTATATCGCGCAACCACCACTTTATAAGGTCGCACGAGGGAAGTCTGAAGTTTATCTAAAAGACCAAGTTGCCTTAGAAGATTACCTGATCGAAATGGGGATTGAGGGCGCGGTTTTGCGTCTGCAAACGGGCGAAGAAATCGCGGGCGCTGATCTGGCACGCGTGATTGAGGGCGCACGTCAATTCCGCCGCGTCTTAGATGCCTTTCCGACACATTATCCCCGCGGTATTTTGGAACAGGCTGCGTTGGCTGGGGCATTTGATGGGCAAGAAGGTGACTTACAATCGGTCGCCGACACAGTTGCCAATCGGTTGAATCTGATTGCCACCGAATATGAAAAGGGCTGGACGGGGCGCATCACCCAAGACCACGGGATCAGGCTGTCCCGCGTTCTGCGCGGCGTTGAAGAACTGCGTACCTTGGACGGGGCGGTCTTGCGGTCTGGTGAGGCGCGACGGTTGTCGGCGATTTCAAAAGATACGCGGGATGTTTATCGTCAGACGGGTCGTCTTATCCGCAAGGACCGAGAGCAAATGGTTTATGGCCCGATTGACCTGCTGAAGTCGATTTTGGCAGAGGGCGAAAAGGGCCTGACATTGCAGCGTTATAAGGGTTTGGGAGAGATGAACCCAGAACAATTGT
Organism: uncultured Paracoccaceae bacterium; assembly: GCA_963924905.1. GTDB lineage: Bacteria > Pseudomonadota > Alphaproteobacteria > Rhodobacterales > Rhodobacteraceae > Cypionkella. The sequence goes on along the minus strand of CAWUUC010000108.1, from coordinate 3,261 downwards.
GGGAAACCACCCTTGACCCAGAAGCGCGCACCTTGCTGCAGGTCAAGGTTGATGATGTTGCAGATGCGGATGATATTTTCACCAAGTTGATGGGTGATGTGGTTGAGCCGCGCCGTGACTTCATCCAAGCCAATGCCCTTAATGTAGAGCATTTGGATACTTGATTTTTATCACAGGCCTTTGCGCTGTGGCTGAAATCGATTTGTATTGCTGTGGAGCATGGCATCCAGCGATGTCAGGTCTGCCAAGAGTTGGAATTATTTTGGATGCTTTATCCACAATAATTCCCATTGATGTGTCAATCTGGTGTGCTCATGGCTTTGACCACCCTAAACCAAGCCGCGTGGCGTGCCATGCTGCTTCTGCACGCGATGAAATGCCCAGCTTGCGATAAATCGATTTGATATAGCCCGCTACCGTTGTTTCTGCCAAACCCAATTCGTTTGCCACTTCGGCGTTGCGCATCCCAAGGGCGATCAAGGCCAGCACCTCTGACTCGCGCTGGGTAAGATCTGCGGCTGTGCTGTCTGATGGGCCGGTGCGGCTGAAATGTGACATGATCCGTCGGGCGATGGCTGGGGAAAGCGCGGTAATTCCCATGCTCAGTTGACATAGTTGACGCACCAAAACTTCGGCTGGGTTTTCTTTAAGGAGATAGCCATCAGCCCCAGCAGATAGCGCGCCGACAACACTTGCATCATCGCCCATAACTGTCGTGATCACGCAGATTGTCGTCGTCTTCTTCAGTCGGATCATTCGCAATATATCCAAGCCCGACCCGTCTGGCAAACCTAGATCAATCAAGGCCAGATCAAAGTCCTGCTCCATTAACCTACGCGCGGCACGCAGTGTATCGGCGCAATGGACCGTTGCCCCGGGAAAGGCCTCACCCACCAAGCTTGAGAGCCAATGCTGGGTCTCTTGGATGTCTTCAAGGATCAAAACACGCATTATTGGATCGTCATTGAAGCGCGGTCATGGCGCGCGCCTTGGACTGGCATGACCCGTGGCAAAGAGCCAACAACAACCGTGCCTTTTGAAGGGTCCAGCACCAATGTTGCGCGCAGATGGGTCCCAGAAGACTGTGTTGTCAACGTGATCTCACCGCCGCAGGCTGCGATCCGGTGCCTTATGTTTTTCAAACCGTTCCCAGTCTGCGCAATATCTGGGTCGATCCCTATTCCATTATCGGTAATCTCGACAGTTAGAAGATGGGTTGCCGGCCCATTGGATAAGTTTGTTTGTGCAGAAAGTGTGAAGATAACCGAAGTGGCGTTTGCGTGGCGGATCACATTACTGGACGCCTCGCGCAACAGCGCGCGCAGGGTCTGCACGACATGAGGCGAAAGTGTCACTTGCGGAAAGTCTGCCGCGTTCCAATCCATTTGGATCCCCGCAGCATCTAAATGCTCGCCGATTTCAGCGCGCAGGTCGGCCAATAGCTGTCTTAAAGCCGTTGGCTCATCTAACGGACTAGAGATGATCTGGCGAAGATCTGACAAAGTTTGTCGGATCAAGTTGTTTTTGCGGTCTCCATCTGTGCTGTGCAGCGCGCCCAAAAGTTGCACGCCAATATTGTCATGAACATCGCGACTTATGCGTCGGCGTTCCTCTTCGACGGCACGATCATAGTTGCGTTGACGTGTGATCGATTTGTCCAGCATATCAATCACACTGTCGCCAAGATTGGCGTCTTGAGTTGAAAACAACCGCTTGCCCTGACGCGCCCAATAAAGCCGCAATGAAGGCAGCCCAGATGGCATTGGCAAAAGCAAACCCTCACCTGCATTTAGCAACTGCGCCCGTTGGTCATTGCGCGGTGGCTCTTCGTCAATCCGCAAGGGGTCAAATAGATCATGCACCAAAATGCGCAGGGCCGCCATTTGCTCGTGCATCGTTGTAGCCAATGTTACATCGCTTATCCCCGCGAACAGGCGCTGGCTATCGACAGTCGTATCGGTGCGAAGCCAGTTGCCAATCTGATCGCGTAAGGGCAAATAAACAAGGCCGACCATTGCAAGCGAGATGCCCAAAGCGGCTACACGTTCCAGCGAGATGACATAGATCAAGACAGCATCTAACGCCAAAAGCAGCAGCGCACCGCCTAGATAGAATAGCACCCGAAACGACCATCCCGCCAAATCAAACAAGCGAAACCGGGCAATACCCAAGGCAAGACCCGCATAAATGATCAAAAAGAACAAAAACGCATAGCCTTGCGAAATTTGTGGTGTGCCCCCCAGCAGCACGGGTAAGACCGCAGTCAAAACAAAGCCGCCCGCCCCGAGCAAAACTGATAGCCCGAACCAACCCAGCATCGCGCGTTCCAATGGGCGGCTGCGATTCATCACAACTTGCGCGAGGATAGCCCCAATCAGCACCAACATGGCGACGACAACTGGCAATTGCCGATCGCCCATCAACGTGGTCAGATCTGTTAAAACCTTTAGAACTGGCAGTCCAAACATACCCGCAACCGCCCATAGCACCCAAGGACGCACCCATCGTGCGGGATAGATCAAGAACATGTTGATCATACCAATTCCGAACAACATTGTGCCCAAAAAGTTCAAGCGAGAGGCGATTGTGAAAAGGGTGGTGGGCAAAGCCAGCTCTCGTGTGCTGTAAAGGGCTGCGGAATGGGCCGCGATCATCAAACCAAAACCTGCCAGAACGAAAAACTGCACAGCATGATCGGCACGGCGCAGCGCCAGAACCCATGACCCAAGGATCACGCCAAACAGCCCAACCCCAATCTGCACCCAAAATACCAAGGGCAATTCGGTCATTGGTCGTGATGGCGCGGGGGTTATGGTGGTCGTGGCCACTGTCGCCTGTGTTTGATCCGTCAAATTTTCGGTATATTGGAATGTTAACGACACCTGCCGCTTGGATAAGACCTCTGCGATTTCACCTTGACGGCTCAGAAAGGCTCGCATTGCAATAGCATCAGAAATGGCATCAGGTTCTTCGATGATATCTAGTGGTTGAAGTGAAATATCCGTACCTTGCACCGCGTCAGATGTCCCAATAGAAATTAGGCGTGCGCCAGATGCGCCCAGTCCCGCCATGGGTCCGTTTTCAGAGATGTCGCGCACCAAAAGACCGTGATCGGCATCGCCCAGCAGATCAACACCCATCCACGGTTGCTGGGTTGCAAACCAAATCACCAGCCCAGCAGACAATAGGCCGCTCGACATGGCCGCAACTGCAATGAAAAAGGGTGAATATATCTTTGCCAATGTCAAACTTATGAAAGGA
>CAWUUC010000107.1:0-3006 GCA_963924905.1 uncultured Paracoccaceae bacterium | reverse complement strand
GTCTGCCGAAGTGGCAAAAGGTGGTGCTGTGACTTTGCCAGGTTTGGGCAAAATGGCATGCCGCGCCCGTCCAGAGCGTCAGGTTCGCAACCCAGCCACCGGTGAGACAATGACCAAAGCTGCTGACAAGTCGGTCAAGTTTTCGATTGCAAAAAGCCTGAAAGACATCGTGAACGGCTAAGTCCAGTCGTCGCCTCGCGGTTTTGACTTGCAGGGGTGAAGTGGTTTTGAAAGGGTCGCCGAAAGGGCGGCCCTTTTATTTTGCCCAGAGGGGATATTTGATGGATTTTCGCGCTGTTCTGATGGGCCTCAGTTTTTCAGTGATGTGGTCGTCCGCCTTTGCGACAGCACGCATTTTGGTGGCCGGGGCGCCGCCGTTTCTAACGCTGTCTTTCAGGTTTGCCTTGGCGGGGTTCGTGGCGATTTTGATTGCCCGTGCGTTGGGGCAAGATTGGCGGATTGATCGATCGACGGCACGGTCAGTGGTCATTTTTGGGCTGTGCCAAAACGCGCTGTACTTGGGACTGAACTTTGTTGCGATGCAAAAGATAGAGGCGTCTCTCGCCGCAATTATCGCCTCGGCGATGCCGCTGATCGTGGCAGGTCTGGCTTGGATTTGGCGGGGCGACAGAATGAATGCTTTGGGCATTTGGGGGCTGATTGCTGGTTTTGCAGGTGTGACACTTATCATGGGCAGTCGCATTTCTGGGGGGGCAGATGCGATTTCTGTCGTCTATTGTTTGATTGGGGCGGCGGCCTTGGGGATCGCCACATTGACAGTATCCTCGGCGTCAAAAGGCGGTAATCTTTTGATGATCGTTGGACTTCAAATGTGGGTGGGTGCGTTGGCCTTATCTATTGTTGCGGGTCTGACAGAAACGATGGTCATAGACATCAGTCCGAAATGGGTCGCTGCATTCTTTTATCAGGTATTTATTCCTGGGCTTTTGGCGACATTCATTTGGTTTTTGCTGGTGGGGCGTGTGGGGGCAATTAAGGCATCGGCGTTTCACTTTTTGAATCCCTTCTTTGGCGTTGTGATCGCGGCGTTAGTATTGGGTGAGCATATTGGGGTATTGGATATGGTTGGGGTCACGGTGGCGGCCTTGGGTATTTTGGCGGTGCAGTTATCGAAAATGAGGGTCTAGATGATCTTTCCCTATGAACTCCGTGGTGGCCATTTGTTCAAACGCGCACCCGATGCGCCATTAGAAGGCGCATTGTGGATTGATCTTTATCGTCCCCTTGTCAGCCAAGTGCAGGCGGCAGATGCCATGGGTTTTGCCGCCCCAAGCCTTGCCGATCTTGAAGAGATTGAACTGTCAAATCGTCTTTATCACGAAAATGGCTTTGACTGCGTGACGGTGGTTTTGCCAGGGCAGGATCCCGAAGGGCAGCAACATCTTGGGCCTGTTTGTTTTGCTTTGCGGGCGGGGGTTTTGTTTACCGTGCGCTATCATGCTCCGCGACCCTTTGACACTTTTCCAGCCAGGGCGGAGAAAAGTGCTTTGGGCTGCGGTACCCCTGATTTGATCTTTCTGGGATTAATGGAAGAGATCGTTGCCCGTCTGGCGGATTTTCTGGAACTGTCTGGGCGCGGCCTAGAGGCGATTGCGCGTCAAATCTATGCGCCGCGCCGCAAGGGTGATCCTGCACGGCAGATGCGTCAAATTTTAGCTGATTTGGGCCATGAAGGCGCGACATTATCCAATGTGCGCCTGTCTTTGCTGACCTTGGGGCGGGCGCTGAATTTTATTTCGCCCGCGATGGCGCGGCGTGGGCATGATCAGGCCGTCACGACAGGTCTGACCGCCCTTTTGCACGACATAGAGGCGATGGAGGTTCACACCGATTTTCTGTCGGCGCGCCTGGGGTTAATTTCCGATGCCGCAACCAGCGCAATCAATCTAGAGCAAAATACAACCGTCCGTATTGTTTCAGTTGTTGCCGTCCTATTCAGCCCACCCACCTTGATCGCCAGTATCTATGGGATGAATTTCGCTTATATGCCGGAACTGGCCTCGCCTTTGGGGTATGCGGGATCGTTGATCGCGATGATTGCATCGGCCTTGGTGACATGGACAGTTTTTCGATGGCGCGGATGGCTTTGATGGCAACATTTGGGCAAATTCGCCTTATTCCTGCCACAATCCGCCCCCTATTATTCAAGCGTATATTAATTTTTCTAAAAAATGTATCCTAAAAGTCCCAATAGTGACTAAATTAAGGATAATTTTTGAAAAAGATAACTTATATACACTAAAGATTATAAAGCGATCGCTGATCTATGTATGTTTTCGCTTAATGCCCCCGAAAGTGGGGTGAAAACACTCCAGACAATTAGATCTGGGTTTGAGGCGGAGTAGTATTATGGTTTCAGCGATAAATTTCGCTGTTCGCGATTCTGCGGGCAGTGCACAGCTTAGCACGATTGCCGGTGAAGCCCAAAGCAATGTGATTGTCATGGGGGCAGCGCAACATATTTCATTGAACATCAGCCCAGGCACTGTTGTTGCCTATGTCCAGCAAGGCAACGATCTTTTGGTCCAAATGACTGATGGTCGCACAATCATACTGTCGAATTATTTTGCCGCACCCTTGGGTCAAGAAAATAAGCTGTTTTTGTCCTCTAACGATGAAATTGTCGAAGTGCGGGTAAATGGCGGTGTGGACGGGGTCTTATTTGCCGATTACGGGCCGATGGAAGCCTTAGATAAATGGAGCCCCTTGGACGATTTGCGATTTTCGCAAGCCGATGTTTTGGATGATGTAATCGCGTCAAATGAACCTGCGGGAATGGCCATGTTGGTGCCAGGACTGCTGGCTGGTGGCGGCGCAGGTCTTGGTGGTTTGGGTGCGGCTGCTGCTTTAGCGGGTGGTGCGGCATTGCTGGGTGGTGGCACGGGAGGCAACACGAGCGGTGGCGGCACAGGTGGTGGCGGCACGGGCGGTGGTGGCACAGGTGGTGGTGGCACGGGCGGTGGTGGCACGGGCGGTGGTGGCACG
>CAWUUC010000106.1:0-9418 GCA_963924905.1 uncultured Paracoccaceae bacterium | reverse complement strand
CCCATTGCAAGACCATCTCCAGCTGTGCAAACCAGCACGGTTCCGCCTGTCCGCAATTCCATGCGCTGCAAAACTGGCGCTTGTTTTGGACATAGCGCAGATTGGCCCGCATTGGTTGCGGTGCCAACCTTAGAAGGTGGTGCGCTGCTCGCAGGCATTTTTAATGTCAATCCTGGCACAACCACAGGCGCATGTACCCCGATCTGGGATTTTGGCGTCATTTTTGATGCGATTGTCGCCATTGGCTGGCCAACATTTTGCGAATTTCGCACAGCGACAGAAGGCACATCTTTCATCGTCTTTGGTGTCACCTCGGCGACCTGTTCAGCCAAACGCGCCCGCGCTTGGGACGCGGTAACATCATTGCAAATTGGGCGCCGATCACGCCCAATACGCGGCACCCAACTGATGCGCCCACTTAAGCCTGCGCGCATGAACACACAGCCGCGACTATCAACATATTGTTGACCTTGAAAGCTTGCGGGAGGCGTTTCAGCAGGACCGCCAACAGATCTTAAATTTTGCGCAGCAACAGGCTCAGCAAAGCTTGCAAAAGAAATCATCGCCAAAACGGTCGCACCGGACAAAAAATATCGCATAAAATCCCCCAAGTCCTAATAAAGTCGACAATGGGGCAAACGCGCCTGACTGGTAAGTAGAAACCACTTTATTTTGTGCCAAACATCCTATCACCCGCATCCCCTAGTCCTGGGACGATATAGCCATGATCATTCAAATGACTGTCCAGCGCAGCCGTCACGATCGGAACATCGGGATGTGCCTCGCGCATACGTGCAACACCTTCGGGGGCCGCCAAAAGACATAAAAAGCGGATATTCTTTGCGCCCGCCTCTTTCAGCAAGGTGATCGCTGCCACCGACGAATTGCCCGTGGCCAACATCGGGTCGACCACAATCGACAAACGCTCATCCAAATGGTCGGGCAATTTGCAGTAATATTGCACAGGCTGCAGCGTCTCAGGGTCGCGGTAAAGCCCGACAAACCCCACCCGCGCCGCTGGGATCAATTCCAAAATCCCATCCAAAAGCCCATTGCCTGCCCGCAAAATCGACACCAAAGCCAACTTTTTGCCGTCAATCGTAGGTGCATCCATAGGTTCAATCGGCGTCTCGATCCGCTTGGTCGTCATCGGCAACGCACGCGTCACCTCATAAGCCAAAAGCAGGCTGATCTCGCGCAGCAATTTACGAAAACTGGCGGTAGAGGTGTCTTTTTCACGCATCAAACTCAGCTTATGCTGCACTAATGGATGTGACACGACAGTCAGATGTTCAAGCATAACCCGCCTCCAGCAGTTTCGAAATCTTTTCCTTGGTATCCCTGTCACAAAAGGCCGCGTCAAGCGATGTGCGCGCGATTTTATCAAACACGCCCTTATCCCAATCAAAGGCACGGTGTAGCATTTCGTATTCGCGCTCCATCGTTGTATGGAAATAGGGGGGATCATCGGTGCTGATCGTCACCTTCATCTCACGGTCATACATTTTGCCAATAGGATGGGCGCGAAAATCTGGGTAAATCCCCAAGGCGACATTCGAACCAGGACAAACTTCTAAGACAATGCCTTTTTCCGCGATTTCATCGATCAACGCCAAATCCTCAATGGCACGCACGCCGTGACCAATGCGTTCCACGTCCAAATCATGGATTGCAGCGCGCACGGACTCTGGACCGCCCCATTCGCCTGCATGGGCCGTCAAACGCAACCCCGCCTCGCGCGCCGCATCAAACGACCAGAGAAAATCTTTTGGCTTGCCAATTTTTTCATCGCCAGCAATGCCAAATCCTGTCACAAAATCTCCCATCGTTTCCACCGCACAGACAACCGTTTCCCGTGCCTTATCAGGCCCAAAATGGCGAATACAGGTGACGATTCCGCGCATTTCAATGCCAAAATCCTTGCGCCCCTGATCCGCGGCCTCTTTGATCGACTGCAAATATTCACGCCAAGCCCCCAAATCACGCCCACCGCAAAAATCGGGTGATAAAAAGGCCTCTGTGTAAACCACACCGTTTTTTGCACTCTCTTCCAAAACAGCCAGCGTCAAGCGGTAAAAATCCCTCGGGCTTTGCAAAGCTGTGCAAGCCGCCTCATAGACCTTTAAAAATCCCCAAAAATCATCATATCGATAGGCGCCATGCGCATCAAAAATGCCGCCAATATCCAGCTTTTTTTCGGCGGCCAACCCTTTGATAAAACTTGCCGGCGCCGCCCCTTCCAAATGCAAATGCAATTCAACCTTTGGATACATCAAGACGCCCTTTCATACTGACCCAAATACCTTGGGGGTCTGGGGGCAAAGCCCCCGGTCCAGCCCCAAATGCCCGGCGACCATCTGCGCCACATCCACAAATGCACAAAGCCCAATTTCGCCCACGCCGTTCCCTGCCATCAAAACAGGAACCCTTTCGCGCGTGTGTTCTGTCCCGCGCCATGTAGGATCGTTGCCATGATCGGCAGTAAAAATCACCATGTCCCCCGCGCGTAAATTGGCTAAAAACATACCAGCGCGCGCGTCAAACCATTCCAGCGCACGCGCATAACCTGCGACGTCGCGTGGATGGCCATATAGACTGTCAAATTCCACAAAATTGGCAAATGTCAGCGATCCAACTTCGGCCTGCTTGCCCAGGCGGTCCAGATGATCAAACAAATCGGCATCAGATTGCCCCTTATGCAGCGCGCCCACGCCTTTCATCGAAAAAATATCGCCGATTTTGCCAATAGCATGGGTCATGCCGCCCGCCTGTTGCACCCATTCCAACAAGGTGGGCGCGGGCGGGTCCATGGCATAATCATGCCGATTGGCGGTGCGGTGAAACGCGCCAATCGCGCCGGTAAAGGGCCTTGCAATCACCCGCCCAACCTTCATCTGATGCAAATGCGGGGCAAGATCAGCGCATAGTTTCAGCAATCGATCTCGCCCAAATACCTCTTCATGGGCTGCAATTTGAAACACGGAATCGGCGGATGTATAACAAATCGGCCAACCTGTGTGCAGATGTTCAACGCCATGTTTTTCGATGATCGGCACACCCGATGCATGGCAATTGCCCAAAATCCCATCCGTCCCCGCCAGTTCACACACAAGCGCCACCAGATCGGCATCAAAGGCGGGATTTTCATCGCGAAAATATGTCCACTCCCACGGCACAGGCACCCCCGCCAGTTCCCAATGTCCCGAAGGCGTGTCCTTTCCACGCGATACTTCTGTCGCCGCGCCCCAGCGCCCGATTGGTATTGCCCCCAAATTCGGCGCCTGAAATCCACTGGCCAAGTGGATTGCCCGCCCCAAGCCCAGCGCATCCAAATTTGGCATGCTCAAGGGCCCTTTGCGGCCAATATCAGCCCGCCCTGCGGCACATTCAACCGCTATATGGCCCAAAGTATTGGCCCCCGCATCGCCAAAATCCGCCGCATCGGGAGCGCCACCACAGCCCACCGAATCCATGACGATCAAAAAGGCACGCGCCATTTAAGCCACTCTTTCTAAAATCAAATCAGGTAAATCCGGGGCATCATTTCCAATATCATAGGCGGCATATATCTTGGCTTGGGCTTGATCGGCGGCTTCTTGGGTTGCGGCATGAACCATGCAGATCAAATCGCCTTGCCCCAATTTGGCCCCCAAAGGCGCTAATTCGCTAAAGCCAACGGATGGGTTGATGCGGTCACTTTCCAATTTGCGCCCCCCGCCCATGCCCACAACGGCAAGACCAATCTGCGCGCCGTTGATCGATTGAACATAGCCTGTCGTTGGACATAGGATTTCGCGGATCACGGTTGCTGCGGGCAAACGATCAGACCAACGATCGACAAAATCATGGGGGCCACCTTGGGCGGCGATCATACGGCCAAAATAATCTGCAGCAGCGCCCGATTCCAGCGCCTGTTCGATGCGTCCAGCCCCGTCTTGGGCGTCGATTGCGATCCCGCCCAAGGCCAAGGCCTCGCCACCTAAGGCCATTGTTAAATCCCAAAGGGCAGTGCTGACCTGTGCGCCTGTCAACGTTTCCATCACTGCTGTGATTTCCAACGCATTGCCCGCAGCGGGGGCCAAAGGTTGGCTCATATCCGTAATCAAGGCGGTGGTCATACAGCCGGCCCCTTGGGCTGTGTCCACCAAAGCCCGCGCCAGGGCCCGCGCGTCATCGATGGTTTTCATAAAGGCACCAGATCCGCATTTTACATCCAAAACCAGACCTTCTAGCCCTGCCGCTAGCTTTTTCGACAAGATCGATGCCGTGATCAAATCAATCGATTCTACCGTCGCCGTCACATCGCGAATGGCGTAAAGGCGGCGATCAGCGGGCGCGATATCTGCACTGGCCGAGACAATCGCGCAGCCAATGTCGCGCAGTTGCCCGCGCAAATGATCAGGCCCAATACCTGTTCGAAACCCCGGGATTGCGTCCAGTTTATCCAATGTGCCGCCCGTATGCCCCAAACCACGGCCCGAAATCATCGGCACATAGGCCCCACAAGCCGCCATCGCGGGTGCTAGTAATAATGAGACGCAATCCCCAATCCCGCCTGTCGAATGTTTGTCCAAAACAGGTCCATCAAAATCCCACTGCAACACCGCACCTGAATCGCGCATCGCCCGCGTCAGCGCCACGCGTCCCGCCTCGCCCAAACCGCGTTGCATAACGGCCATCGCAAAGGCGCCCCCTTGGGCGTCGCTGACATCGCCATTGGCAAGGCCCATAACAAACCATGTCAATTCGGCCTCCGATGGGGGGATGCCATCGCGCAGTTTACTTAGGATGGTGCGCGCGTCCAAAGGTTAAACCTTGGCCATATGCGCCAAAGTGAACAGGCCCGGCAGCAAATCAGCCACCGTCATTTTCAGGCTGGCGCCTTCCGTTGTGCAAAGCGTCACCACAACGTCCTGATCGGCGAATTCTGCGATTTTCTGGCGACATCCACCGCAGGGGGGAACAGGGCTTGGGCTGTCGGCGATCACGCAAATTTCAGCAATCCGTGTGTCACCCGCCGCAATCATCGCCGCAATTGCCCCCGCTTCGGCGCAGGTGCCTTCGGGATAGGCCACGTTTTCGACGTTACAGCCAATATGCAAGTTGCCTTCGGTTGATCGAATGGCCGCCCCCACATGAAAGTGCGAATATGGCACATAGGCGCGCAAGCGCACTTGGGTCGCAGCCGTCAACAAATCCATGATCAACTCCTTATCATATGGTCAAACTTTGCGAGTTTGCGCGCCAAAGCGCAAGTGCTAGCGCAAAAATGGATCGACTATGTAACCCACGCCTGTCATGGTCAAACCCTGTGGCGGGGCCACTGGGCCACAGGCCGCCCGATCCACTGCAATGAGGGCGCTTTGGACATCATCGGCTTGCCAACTGCCCGCACCGACCCGTTCTAGCGTGCCAACGATTGACCGCACTTGATTGTGCAAAAAACTGCGCGCGCGCAACGAAAAATGATATTCGATGCCACCGGGCACCTGATATTCAGCAATCAAAATGTCATCCAAAGATTTAACAGGGCTTTGCGCCTGACAATGCACGGCGCGAAAGGTGGTAAAATCATGCCGACCTATCAAATGCGCGGCCCCTGCGCGCATTGCGTCGATATCCAGCGCATGCGCGACGCGCCAAACCTGACCCTTTTGATGGGTTTCAGGTGCGCGCCGTGCCAAGACACGGAACAAATAACGACGTTCAATGGCAGAAAACCTTGCGTGAAAATCGTCTTCCACCCGCACTGCATCCAAAATCGCGATGGGTTGGGGGGAAAGATGCCAATTTAGCGCCCCCATCAATTTGAATGCATCCCAATCCTTGGTCAGATCCAGGTGACACACTTGCCCTGTGGCATGCACCCCCGCATCCGTGCGCCCTGCGCCCGCAATGGTATGCGGGCCTGCCTCTAACGCGGCAAGCGCAGTCTCTATACTGCCTTGTACAGAGGCCTGCCCCCCCGCTTGGCGCTGCCAACCGTGAAAGGGTCCACCATCATATTCGATTAAAAGGGCGTATCTTGGCATGGCTTTGGTTACCCAAATGCAGACGCGCTGTCTATGCCCCCCTACCAATGACGCGCAAGGCTGCCTATGTTGGGGGCGCAATATGGAGGCCGCCTTGTTCTCATCCTTATCAGACGGCATCGCGCGCCAGATCAGCGGCACGGGCCATCAAATCGCAGGGCTGTTTCATGAACCGACTTTGCGGATTGGCGTGACGGGCCTGTCCAAAGCGGGTAAAACGGTGTTCATCACATCTTTGATCGCAAACTTGCTGGATCGCGGGCGGATGGGGCAACTATCGGCTGCGGCGCGGATTGAGGCGGTTTATTTGCAGCCCCAACCGGACGACACCCTGCCGCGTTTTGCCTATGAAGATCACTTAGCCGCGATGACAGGGGATGATCCACATTGGCCCCAATCGACGCGCGCCGTTTCCGAATTGCGTCTGTCATTTCGTATCACGCCGCAGGGGTTGCTGGGCGGGCTGACAGGCCCGCGTATTTTGCACATAGATATTGTCGATTATCCAGGGGAATGGTTGTTGGATCTGGCCTTGCTGGACAAAACCTATGATCAATGGTGCGATGAGACCCTGTTGCGACTGGCAAAACGCACCGAGGCGGCGGAATTTCTGGCCCTCACCCGCGCCGAAGATGGCAGCCTGCCCCTTTCAGAACCGCGTGCAACGGCCTTGGCCGCCAGTTTCACCCAATATTTGCACGCCGCCCAGCGCAATGGCTGGTCAGATTGCACACCTGGGCGGTTTTTATTGCCGGGTGATTTGGCGGGTAGTCCTGCGCTGACCTTTGCGCCCCTGCCCCGCGCAGCCGAGGTCAAACGCGGCAGCCTTTCTTGGGAAATGGCGCGCCGCTATAACGCCTATAAATCCCGCGTGGTCAAACCGTTTTTCCGCGAACATTTCGCAAAGATTGATCGTCAAATCGTGCTGATCGATGTGATGGGCGCAATCCATTCTGGCCCCCCCGCATTTGAGGATCTGCGCCGCACCATGGCCGAGGTGCTGTGCGCCTTTCGTCCCGGTCGCAGTCGATTTTTGTCGCGCATATTGGGCGGAAAACGTGTAGAAAAAATTCTATTTGCCGCCACAAAGGCCGATTATTTACATCACAGCCAACACCCTGCCTTGACCGAAATCACACAGGCGATGCTGCGAGAGGCGATGGCGCGGGCCGATTTTGCAGGTGCAGAGACGATGGCCATTTCCATGGCTGCGCTGCGCTGCACGGTCGAGGAAATGCTGACCCGCGAAGGCACAGCCCTGCCTGCCGTGCGGGGACGTCAAATGCAAACGGGCAAACAAGTGGCGCTTTATGCGGGCGAATTGCCAACAGACCCTTTGCGCCTGCTTGCACCTGCCCGCCAAGGGGCGACGGGTTGGTTAGACGCGGACTTTGGCTTGATGGAATTTGGCCCTGCCAAAACCAACCCAATCCAAGGATCAGGGCCGCCGCATATACGTCTGGACCGCGCTGCCGAATTTTTGATCGGAGATTTGCTATGAAAAATCGCCCTTTGATTCGTGAAATGGACACAGACGCCGCCGATCCTTCGCTAGCGCCGCCCATTGATGCGGGTCGCGCCGTTTTGACGGCAACCACTTTGGCAAAACGGGGGCGCAGCGCGTTTGGTCGCTTTGCTTTTTGGGTTTTCACCTCCCTGTTCGCGCTGATCATATCTGCGGCTACGTGGAATTTTGTAATGGGTCTTTTCACGGCCAACACGATACTGGGCTGGATCGCCTTTGGCTTGGTGATCTTGGCCTTTTGTATCACCCTGATCATGGCCCTGCGCGAGGCGTCGGCATTTTTGCGAATGGCGCGACTGGATCGTTTGCGCGCCCGCGCCACACTGGCCCGCCACAATCTGTCCGATGCCCGCGCCGTGGTGGCAGATCTGATCCAGCTTTATGGCAACCGCCCTGACGCGGCTTGGGGGATATCGCGGTTGCGAGAAAAACAAACCGATGTTTTTGACGCAGATGCGCTTTTAGATTTGGCCGAACGTGAGGTTTTGGCCCCCCTTGATCGCGCCGCCTTGGCCGAGGTTGAGGCTGCAGCCCGCCAAGTGGCCACCGTCACCGCCTTTGTGCCAATCGCGCTGGCCGATGTGGCCACAGCGTTGTTCGCCAATATGCGCCTAATCCGCCGTCTGTCGGAAATCTATGGCGGAAGGTCGGGCAGTTTGGGCAGTATCCGCCTGATGCGAAAGGTGTTTACAGCCCTTTTGGGTGCAGGGGCAATCGCGCTGGCCGATGACTTGGTTGGATCGGTCGCAGGCGGGGGCGTTTTGGCCAAAATCTCACGCCGTTTTGGTGAAGGCGTGATCAACGGTGCCTTGACCGCGCGCGTGGGCCTTGCCGCGATGGAATTGTCGCGCCCAATGCCTTTTGCGGCTCTGCCACGCCCCAATACGGGGGCCACGACCACCCGCGCCTTGGCAGGTCTATTTGGGCGCGGTGAAAGGGACGACCCTGTAGGGTGATGCTGCGCAGCAAATGCTGCGCAGCAAATGTTTTATATCAATACCTTAGAGTAGCTCTGACATCTGAACAATGCGCCCTTCGGCAATTGATTTCAGTGCAGCTTCGGCCAGCGCCAGCGCGATCATACCATCCTCGCCTGTGGGCTCCGCGCGGCCTTGCCCTGCCAGTGCCGCAATAAAGGTGGCAATTTCAGCGGCATAAGCCTCGGTATAGCGGGTCATGAAAAAATCATGCAGTGGCGGGCGGGTATAGCCAAGCGCGCTGGCCACTTCGATCGAGACGGGGCGTTGATTTTCCGCCGAGACCGCGCCCAGCGATCCATGCACCTCGATGCGCTGATCATAGCCATAGGTCGCGCGGCGCGAATTAGAAATCATCGCCTGTTTGCCCGATTTGGTTTTCAACATGACTTGGGCGGAATCAAAATCCCCCGCAGTGCCAATCGCAGGATCCACCAAGACCGACGCCATGGCGGACACTTCGTCAATTTCTTCGCCCAATAAAAACCGCGCCATGTCAAAATCATGGATTGTCATATCACGGAAAATCCCGCCCGAACGGCCAATATATTCAACGGGTGGCGCGCCTGGATCGCGAGAGGTGATCACAACCATTTCCACATCGCCAATCGTACCTTTGTCAATTTCGGCGCGCACCGCGCGGAAATGGGGGTCAAATCGACGGTTAAATCCAACCATCAAAACACCCTTATGGGCGCGCACCACATCAAGACAGGTCTTGACCCGCGCAAGCGACAGATCAATTGGCTTTTCGCAAAACACTGCTTTGCCTGCTTTGACAAAGGCCTCGATCAGATCGGCATGGGTGTCGGTGGGCGTGCAAATCACCACCGCGTCAATGTCGTCAGCGGCCAAAATCGCGTCGATGCTGTGTACCTGACAGC
>CAWUUC010000105.1:0-11372 GCA_963924905.1 uncultured Paracoccaceae bacterium | reverse complement strand
AGTAACAGCGCCGCCTTTTGCGACTTCGGCGGACACAACATCAGCGACTGCAGTCAAAGCAGCTGTCGCGGTTTTCTTGTCTGCGCCCATAGCTTCGGCGATAGCAGCAACCAATTGCGATTTTGTCATCTGGGTCGACATGTCTTATTCCCTCTTTAAGGCCTGATTTTTCTGTGGCCGGTTGTACGCCCAAAGGCTGGTGAGGTTTGTTTTGCCAAACTGGTCACCTTTTGCAAGCCCTTTTATCCAATTTAGCCCCACTTTCTATGCATTATAGAAAGGCGGTCTCCTCAAAGCTACGCAACTTGCGGCTGTGAATGCGCCCCAAGGGCATTTCGCGCAGGCGTTCCATTGCGCGAATACCGATCTGCAAATGGCGCGACACTTGGGCTTTATAAAAATCTGACGCCATGCCCGGCAACTTTAACTCGCCATGCAATGGTTTGTCGGACACGCAAAGCAAGGTGCCGTAGGGCACACGAAAGCGAAACCCGTTGGCGGCAATCGTAGCAGATTCCATATCCAAGGCAATGGCGCGCGATTGCGACAGGCGGCGTACTGGCCCCGAATGATCGCGCAATTCCCAATTGCGATTGTCAATTGTCGCCACAGTGCCGGTGCGCATGATCCGCTTTAATTCATAGCCTTCCAACTTGGTGACATCTGCCACGGCGCGTTCTAGGGCAATTTGAATCTCTGCCAAGGCAGGGATCGGCACCCAGATCGGCAAATCATCATCCAACACGTGATCTTCGCGCAAATAGGCGTGCGCCAAACAGAAATCACCCAAAGACTGGCTATTGCGTAGACCCGCGCAATGCCCCACCATCAACCACGCATGTGGACGCAGCACCGCGATATGATCCGTTGCGGTTTTGGCATTGCTTGGACCAACACCGATATTGACCAGCGTGATCCCATTCCCATCTGCTCGTTTCAAATGATACGTTGGCATTTGGGGCATTTTCGGCGTGTGGTTGATTGTGCCGTCGGGGGCCGTGATCATTTGATTGCCGGTGGCGACAAAGGCCGTATAGCCTGATGCAGCATCGCCCAGCATCGTGCGGGCATAGGATTCAAATTCCTCGACATAGAATTGATAGTTTGTAAACAAAACATGGTTTTGGAAATGGACGGGATCAGTGGCGGTGTAATGCGATAAGCGCGCAAGGCTGTAATCCACACGCTGGGCCGTAAAAGGAGCAAGCGGGGCAGAGCCATCTGCATTTTCGCTGCGGGTCCCGTTGACGATATCATCATTTGTTGTGGATAGATCAGGCACATCGAACACATCGCGCAAGGAAAAATCCAACACCCCCTCTTGCGGGATCGACACAGACGGATTGCCCGCCACCGCGAAATGCACAGGGATTGGCGTCTTTGACGCTCCTATCTGCACAGGAACCCCGTGGTTTTGCATCAGCAATTCTAATTGCTGGATCAGGTAATTGCGAAACAATTGCGGTTGGGTGATCGTGGTCGCATAGGTGCCCGGCCCTGCGACATGACCAAAGGACAAGCGACTATCAATCACCGCATGACTGATCACTGTCAGGCGAATTTCAGGGTAAAATGCACGGACACGGCGCGAAGGTTTGCCTTTAGTCACAGCTTGGGAAAAATGCAGGGACAAAAATTCAGTCGCTGCAAAATACAACTCTTCCAATCGCGCAACTGCGGCGGCGGCATCGGTAAATTCCTCGGCGGCTGGATGGGGCGGGGTTAAGACGTTTTCTGATGTCATTTTTTCACTTTGAATTTGATCGTCCATCTAAGACCTTTGTCTTGCCCATGACAAGTGGGGATTACCGTAACACCGTGGTGACAGCCTTGGGCAAAAATCCAATTAATATTCGTTCATCATCTGACACCTTGAAGCAAAGGCGCAAAACGTCAATATATCGGATATGAACACGCTTCTCACCCTTGGTCACGGATACAGCGCGGCGGCGCTGGCCGCTTTGTTGATCCCACAAGGATGGCAAGTGATCGGCACCGCACGCAGCCCAGAAAAAGCCCAAGAATTGCAGGCAAGCGGCGTCTCACCGATTCTCTACCCAGCTGATTTACAAGATGTATTATCCAAGGCCAGTCATATTTTGATCACAGCGGCACCTGACGCAAATGGTGATATTTTCTTGCAAAATCATGGAGCACAAATTGCCAAATCAAACGCGGTTTGGGTTGGCTATCTGTCAACAACGGCGGTTTACGGCGATCATAAAGGGGCTTGGGTCACCGAAGACACCCCCACTGCCCCCCAAAGCCCCCGCGCCAGCGCCCGTGTTTTAGCAGAAAATCAATGGCTTAGCACAGCTTTGCCCGTGCAAATCTTTCGCCTCGCGGGAATTTATGGGCCTGGGCGGGGACCCTTTGCCAAGGTGCGCGACGGCACCGCCCGAAGAATTATAAAAGAAAATCAAATATTTAGCAGAATTCATGTGGCAGATATCGCTGCAACATTGGCGGCGTCAATCGCACGCCCGCGCGCAGGGGCGATATATAACGTCTGCGACAATAACCCCGCACCACCCCAAGATGTTCTAACTTTTGCGGCCAATCTATTGGGCCTGCCTCCCCCGCCAGAGGTGGATTTTGCCACCGCCGAACTGCCCGAAATGACCCGCAGCTTTTATTCCGAATCCAAACGGGTCGATAATCGGCGTATCAAAGAAGAACTTGGCGTAGAGTTGAATTACCCGACCTATCAGGCAGGGCTAGGGGCGATGCTGAAACAGGGCGACTAAAACCAAGTTTTGACGGTCGAAATCAGCCCTTGGATCAAACCACCGATCTGGGGCAAAAGCGCATCAAGGCCATCGCGCAGCCCGTCCACAAATCCAACATAATTTGTGAGTGGTTCGGCCATCGCGGGCAAAACCTGCGCCAAATCGGGGCTGAATGCATAAGCAAGAATGGCCAGTGCGGCGATGCTCAAAATACCCCAAAAACCCTTGTTGAGGCCCGACTTTTCGGCGGGATAGGGTATGATTTCGGCAAAACGTTCTTGGGATGTCAGGTCAGATTTGACATCTTCTACATCTGGCAACGTCGCCCGCTGAGGCGGCTGAATTCCTTTAAGACGCGCCACACGGCGGGCAACGATCGGCGCGGAGGGGGCTGTTTCTGGCGCTTGTATATCGGGATTGGGCTGCATTTGTTCTGCTGCGCGCTGGGCCGTTTCATGTTCGGCCTCTTCGCGCAAGATCCGCATTGCTTCAGCATCCAGCTCATGTTTGGGCAAAATATCTTGGGGCAAATCGGGCGAAGATGGTATCTCATCCAAACCCATTAAATCCAAAATGGCCTCTGGGTCATCTTTGTCTATCTGCCAGTCGTCTGGCTGCAATCCCTCTGTTTGAGGTTCATCGACCTGCGACGGTGTATTGCCCAGCGGCTGGGGCGGATCGTAAAGCGCTGCAATCGCCTCGGCCTCAGATTCATGTTCGGGATGGTCTTGAAACCACGCATGACCACAATTTGAACATTGCACATCACGCCCCGTTTCAGGAATCGCCGCGGCGTCCACTTCGTATTCGGCGTCGCAATTGGGGCACATGATACGCATTCAGGACAATTCCGACCTTAGGACTGCTTCAATGTGGGAACTCTATCAACGATCTTGGCCTTGTCCAACCCCTGCGTTGACGGCTTTGTGCGCAAATGATGCCCAAACAGCCCATGCCCGATTGAATCCCCTGCGCGCATCAGCGATGCTATGGGCAAAATGGGACATCTAGGGAATGTGTCGCGGTGATAGCTTTTGACAATGTGGCCTATAGTTATGGTGGAGGAGAGCTGTTATCGGACATCTCTTTACGGTTGGCAGCCGGATCGTTTCACTTTCTGACCGGGCCTTCGGGGGCGGGTAAATCCACATTCTTAAAGCTGTGTTATGGCGCATTGACCCCGACCGCAGGACGTTTGACCATATTTGATCAGATATCAACCAGTCTGACACGCGACGAAGTCGCCTTGACCCGTCAACGCATTGGTGTCGTTCATCAAGATTGCCAGTTTCTGGACCATCTCCCGCTTTCGGAAAATGTGGCCTTACCACTGACGGTGGCAGGTCGACCAAATGATCCGCGCGATTTGGCGGATTTGCTGCAATGGGTTGGATTGCATAAACTGTCCAACGCCATGCCCGCACAATTGTCGGGCGGCGAAAGACAACGCGCCGCCTTGGCGCGCGCGATCATTAACGGGCCAGACGTCATTTTGGCCGATGAGCCAACCGGAAATATTGATTGGGAGATGTCCTTGCGCCTTTTGACCTTGCTGGTTGAGTTGAATAAAATGGGCAAAACAGTGGTCATCGCCACCCATGATCTTAATCTGATCCGCCAAGCGAAATCGCTGGTGGCGGCAAGGGTGTTGCGGATTTCCAACCGCCGTATTCAATTGGCGGGGGCGGATTTGTAATGCGCCCTTCCCAAGTTATCGCAGCCATCTTTTACCCTGATCCCTCCGCAACGCGGATCGTCCCGCCATCGGGCCATACGGCATGGCTGACCAGTTTTACGGCGGGGGCTATGGCGTTTTTGGCGGTTTTTGCCTTAGCCTTATCTTTGGCATCAGGGCGTCTGGCCGACCGTTGGTCCCAAGCGTTAGAGCGCACTGCAACCGTGCGCCTCTCTGCACCATCCGATCAATTGGATCAACAAACCCAAGCCGTTTTGAATGTTCTGGCAACAACGCCCGGGATCGCAAGCGCCCGTGCGCTCACCGACGATGAACAGCGCAATCTTTTGTCGCCATGGTTCGGCCCCGACTTGCCGATAGACGCCCTGCCCCTGCCCCGCCTGATTGAAGTCGCTGAAGATGGGACGGGATATGACAGCGAAGGCTTGCGTCAACGCCTAACCGCCGAGGCCCCTGGTGCAATTTTGGACGATCACACACGCTGGCGCAAACCTTTGGCAGTGGCTGCAACGCGGTTGCGTCTTTTGGGGGCAACATCCGCGATTTTAATTGCTGCGGCGACAGGCGCGATGATCACTTTGGCTGCCAACGCTGCCCTTGCCGCAAACACCCAAGTGATCACAGTGCTGCGTTTGGTGGGCGCGATGGATGGCTATATCGCAAATGCATTCGTGCGCCGTTTCACCTTGCGCGCGATGGCGGGCGCGGCTGTGGGCACCGCCACCGGGATGATCGCTGTCTTTTTGTTGCCATCGGCGGATGAGGCAGGCGGCTTTTTGACAGGGCTGGGATTTCAGGGCACGGGATGGCTACTGCCGCTTTCCTTGCCGCCCTTGGCGGGGGCCGTCGCATTTTTAGCAACACGCGCCAGTGCTCGGCGAAAATTACAGGAGTTGACCTAATGCGGACCGCCTTTCAATGGGTGTTGTCGTTGGTCTTTATCATCCAGATGTATCTGGCGATGGCCGTCATTGCGATTTTCTATTTCCCTTATGCTTTAGCGCGTTCCGAAGGGGCAGCAGCGGCAGCCCATGCTTATTGCCGATGGGTGCGCTTTAGTTTGGCACGGATCTGCGGGCTGCAGGTCGAATATCGCGGCAAGGCCCCAACCGATCAGGTTCTAATCGCGGCAAAACATCAAAGCTTTCTGGATATTCTGATGATTTATGCCGCGGTCCCGCGGGCGAAATTCATCATGAAGGCGGAACTGCGATTCGCGCCATTTTTGGGATATTATGCAAGTCGCATGGGATGCGTGTTCGTCAATCGCGGCAAACGAGGAGCGGCGATCACAAAGATGCTGGCCGATGTGCAATCTGGTGCCGCCCAAGGCGGACAATTGGTGATTTACCCCCAAGGCACGCGCGTGCCCCCTGGGGTGGCTTTGCCCTATAAAATGGGCACGGCCATTCTGTACGGTCAATTGGGGCAGGGTTGCGTACCTGTGGCGACGAATGTTGGGGTATTTTGGCCAAAGCGTGGCATCATGCGCCACCCCGGCACTTGCGTGATTGAGTTCTTGGACATGATCCCAACCGGCCTAGGTAATTCGGAATTTATGTCGATTTTAGAAACCCGAATTGAAGGTGCATCCAACGTTTTGATGGCCGAGGCGGGCTTTGTCATTTAGGAAAACCCATGGACTGGATCACCGATCTTGATCAACTGCATGCCGCTTACGGCACACCCAAACCGCCTGCCTTAAAAAAGGTGGCTCGGCAGCTGACTCCCGCCTATCGCAGCTTCATCATGTCGTCGCGGTTTTGCATTCTATCCACGGTTGGGGCCGAAGGAACCGATGGCAGCCCACGCGGCGATGCAGGGCCAGTGGTCCGCGAATTTGACGCAGAAACCTTGCTGATGCCCGATTGGCGCGGCAATGACCGCATAGATTCCTTGCGTAATATTGTGCGCGATGGACGGGTATCTTTGTATTTCATGATCCCAGGCTCCACCACATCGGTGCGGGTGAATGGGATGGCTCGCTTGACAACGGATGCACGTTTGCGCGCAGAGTTTGAACGTGACGGCCAAAACCCACGCAGCGTTATTGTAATCAAAATTAATGAGATTTATTCTCAATGCGCGCGCGCCTTACAGCGGTCCAATCTTTGGACTGTGGGCGATATGTCAGCGGATCTGCCCAGTGTGGGTCAGATGCTGCAAGAGGCCAGTTTGGGCGAGATTGACGGCGCAGATTATGACGCTGAACGAGCCACGCGGGCGCATTTGGGAATGTGGTGATCAGGCCAATTTCAAGACCAATATTCCCAGCAAAATCAACCCAATTCCCAAGAGCCGCGCGATGGTGACAGGTTCATCGAGCAAAATCACGGCAAAAATTGCCGTCCCCAAAACGCCAATCCCGACCCAGACCGCATAGGCGGTCCCCACCGGCAATGATTTCATCGCTGAAGACAGCAACAAAAAGCTGCCCGTGACCGCAACAGCGGTGATCACACTGGGCCAAAGCCGCGTAAAGCCGTCAGAATATTTCAGGCCCAGCGCCCAAACGGTTTCCAGTATCCCCGCAAGGATAATCAAAACCCAAGGATTCACGCAGCCAGCCCCTTGCTGCCCATAGACAAGAACTTCTCACGACGATCCTTGATCAAAGCAGCACCAGTTTTGCCCGCAAGTTCACCTAGCATTGTTTCAATGGCTTTGCCCACCGCCTCAATCGTGGCCTTGCGGTCGCGCTGTGCGCCGCCCAAGGGTTCGGCAATGATGCGATCAATCAGACCCAGTTTTTGCAAATCTTGCGCGGTAAGGCGCAACGCCTCGGCCGCTTCACGCATTTTTTCGGCGTCTTTCCACAAAATGGACGCGCAGCCTTCGGGTGAGATGACCGAATAGACAGAATGCTCCAGCATGGCGATGCGGTTGGCTGTTGCAAAGGCCACTGCACCGCCAGACCCGCCCTCGCCGATCACCACAGAGACCATAGGCACGCCAATTTCCAAACATTTCGCGGTCGAGCGGGCAATCGCCTCGGCCTGTCCGCGCTCTTCGGCGCCTTTGCCTGGGTATGCACCGGGGGTATCAACCAGCGTGATGACAGGCAGGCGAAAACGATCTGCCAAATCCATCAAACGCACGGCTTTGCGATAGCCTTCGGGCCGCGCCATACCAAAATTGCGCTCAATCCGCGACTTTGTATCATTGCCTTTTTCTTGGCCGATCACCACGACGGGTTGATCCTTAAACCGCGCCAGTCCACCCAAAACAGCGTGATCATCGGCAAACCCGCGGTCCCCTGCCAAAAGCGTGAATTCAGTAAACAATGTCTCGATATAATCCTTGGCATGCGGGCGGTCGGGATGGCGGGCCACTTGGCATTTGCGCCACGGCGTCAACCCTTTGTAAAGGTCTTTGAGCATTTGTTCCGCCTTGCGGTCCAAACCTTCGGCTTCGCGTGTGACATCCATGCCGGGATTGCCGCGCGCCATTGCCCGCAACTCTTCCGCCTTGCCTTCAATTTCCGCCAAGGGTTTTTCAAACTCAAGATAGTTCATAACGGCGCTCCAGCATCAATTGGCCTCTATATGGGCAGAATTGGCACAAAGTGCAACTGAACAGAATTTTTCAAAGTGGTATGAGGCCGCAGCAAAGTTACGATTGCGGGCGTGGCACGATCGCGCTGCCATGATGTGCTGCATTTCAACTAAGATAGTGCCTTGCCCCGTTAAACCGCACATTTGCAAATTATAATGTGGCGATGCATTCCCTGTTTGATCAAGGCGGGAACGACAATAGAAAGCACGTGCGTTTTTTCTATGACAGAGTGTCAGGACATATGCTGAAATGGGGGGCTTTGCACCCCCCACCTCCCCCCAAAGGGTATTTGAAAAAAGGGGGCGTTAATTTGCGGCGCTAATCATTTCAGATTGTTTCACGATCACTTCGGCCTGTTTGATCGAGGCGATGTCGACAAGGCGGCCTTTGTAGACGGTCGCACCTTCGCCACGGCCTTTGGCCTCTGCCATTGCGGCAAGAATCTCACGTGCCTCTGCCACGGCGGCGGCAGAAGGGGTGAACACCTGATTGGCCAGTGCAAGTTGCTTGGGATGAATGGCCCATTTGCCCACCATGCCAAGGGTGGCGCTGCGCCGCGCTTGGGCGATATAGCCCTCATCATCAGAAAAATCACCAAAGGGGCCATCGACGGGCAAGACACCATGCGTACGACAGGCCGCAACGATGGCAGCCTGCGCCCAATGCCAAGGGTCGGACCAATGTTTTGCCCCTGCCTGCATCATATAATAATTTTCTTGCGTGCCACCGATCCCCGTCGTCTGCATCCCCATGCTGGCGGCGAAATCTGCGGCCCCCAGCGACATCGCCACCAAACGCGGGCTAGATGCGGCAATTTCATTGACATTTGCGATGCCTGCCGCAGATTCGATAATCACCTCAAAGGTTATTGGCGCGGCGCGGCCCTTGGCGCGCTCGACAGCCGTGACGAGCGCGTCGACAGCATAGACGTCAGCAGCGCAGCCGACTTTTGGGATCATAATTTGGTCCAGTCTATCCCCCGCCTGTTCCAAAAGATCGACCACATCGCGATACCAATAGGGCGTATCCAAACCGTTAATCCGCACTGACAGCGTCTTATGGCCCCAATCAAACGCGCCGATTGCCCCGATTATATTGGCGCGCGCGGTGTCCTTGTCCGAAGGGGCGACCGAATCTTCGAGGTCAAGATTGACCACATCCGCCGCCGATGCTGCCATTTTTTCAAATAGGGCGGGGCGCGATCCCGGCCCAAACAATTGACAGCGGTTTGGGCGTGCCACAGGGGCAGGTTGTAGGCGGAAGGACATTTTTCCTCGCAATGATATTTCAATTATTCGCGTTCTTTCGTTATATAATTACAAAGATGCTCGCAAGGGCAAATTTGCGGTCGCAGAAATCTGCAGTCCAAATGACCGAAAACCTATTTTCTTGTGCCACATTTTAGCTAGATGGCCGCCAGCGCTTTTCAAGACAAGGTTTAAGCCAAGGAAACTGTCTGCGATTGTTGCTGCGCGAGCGCATTGCCAATGAAGGCCACAATTCAGATGCAAGCGGTTGGTTCAAGATTGCTTGACCTTGTGTCAAAACTGACCCACCAATCAGCCAACGAAGGGTGTGCCGTCGATGATTGCAGTCACAATAGACCGATTTACGCTGGCGCAGCCCTTTACCATTTCGCGTGGGTCCAAAACCCATGCAGATGTGCTGACGGTGCGAATTACGCGCGGTGGGGCAATGGGGTGGGGGGAATGCGTGCCCTACGCGCGTTATGGTGAAACATTGGACAGTGTCATCGCGCACATAGAAAACCTGCCCGATGACATCACGCAAAGCGCGCTACAAAATGCATTGCCAGCGGGGGCGGCGCGCAATGCGGTTGATTGCGCGCTGTGGGATTTGGCGGCCAAACAGGGGGGACGTCGGGTTTGGGACATGGCGGACTGGCCCATCCCAAAACCTGTTCAAACCGCGTTCACCTTGTCACTGGACACCCCAGAGGCGATGCTGGCCGCGGCCCAGGCCCATGCCAATCGCCCAATCTTGAAAATCAAACTTGGCACACCCGATGATATGCCCCGCCTTGAGGCGGTGCGACGCGGTGCGCCGAATTCCACTTTGATCATTGACGCCAATGAAGGTTGGACACCCGAGATTTACACGGAACTTGCGCCCCACCTGATCCGTTTAGGCGTGGCGCTGGTCGAGCAACCCTTGCCTGCGGACGCCGATGAGATGCTGGGTGAAATCGCCCGACCTTTGCCTGGTTGCGCCGACGAATCCGCCCATGATGCGGACAGTTTGGCAAAGTTGCGGGGCAAATATGATATGGTTAATTTGAAACTAGACAAAACGGGCGGGCTGACCGAGGGGCTGATTGCGCGCAAAACGGCGCAGCGTTTGGGCTTGCGGGTTATGGTTGGGTGTATGGTTGGCAGCAGTTTGGGGATGGCCCCTGCGGTGATCTTGGCGCAAGGGGCCAATTATTGCGATCTTGACGGGCCACTTCTTCTGCGCGAAGACCGTGACAGCCCACTTTTTTATGACGCCGACGGCGTCCACCCACCACCACAAAACCTATGGGGATAAACATGAGCAGAACCGTTTACCTGAATGGCGCCTATTTGCCCGAAGAACAGGCACAGATCTCTATCTTTGATCGCGGGTTTTTGATGGCCGATGGCGTCTATGAGGTGACTTCGGTTTTGGATGGTAAGCTGATCGATTTTGACGGCCATTGTGCAAGGTTGGCGCGCAGCCTGTCCGAATTAGAAATGGCAACGCCCTGTTCAAACGCCGAATTATTGGCGATCCATCGCGAATTGGTTCGGCTGAACGAGATTGATGAGGGGATGATCTATCTGCAGGTGACGCGGGGCAATCCAGGGGATCGCGACTTTGTCTATCCACCGGCGGATACAAAACCGACGCTTGTCTTGTTCACGCAAAATAAACCTGGCCTTGCCAATGCACCCGCTGCAAAAACAGGGTGGAAGGTGATTTCCGTGCCTGATGCACGTTGGGTGCGGCGCGATATCAAAACGGTGCAGCTGCTTTATCCCTCTATGGCCAAGATGATGGCGAAAAAGGCTGGCGTTGATGATGCTTGGTTTACCGAAGATGGTTTTGTGACCGAAGGGACATCGAACAACGCCTATATCGTCAAGGGCAATCAGATTATTACCCGCCAACTGACACATGATATTTTGCACGGTATCACGCGCGCTGCAGTCTTGCGAATGGCGCAGTCCGCGCAAATGCAGGTGGTTGAGCGCCCCTTTACCATTGCCGAGGCGCAAGCGGCGGATGAGGCCTTTATCACCTCTGCCAGCGCCTTTGTGATGCCTGTTGTCAATGTCGATGGGGTTGATTTGAATGGGGGCAAGGTCGGTCCCATCGCCATCCGTATGCGCGAGATTTATCTGGAAGAAATG
>CAWUUC010000104.1:0-5908 GCA_963924905.1 uncultured Paracoccaceae bacterium | reverse complement strand
TGGCAATCGCAAAATGGTCATTGTCCAACCATTTCACGCCATCGGGTTCGCGCGGAATATCTTCCGTAGTGGCGGTAAAGTTCAAAACACCATCAGATTTGGTGTCAATCCCCTCAATCGTGACGGTGCCTGCGCTAAAATGGCTGGCAACTGCGCCATCCGCACCGATGATCACGATGTGATTATTTTCTTGCATCGTCAGCACAATTTCGCCCGCGGCATTAATATCAACGAACTCAGGTTCAGCATCTTCGGGGGCGATATCTGACAGGCCTGTGACTTCAATCTTTTGCAACGCTCCGCAATCGGCCATACCGTTGATGACAGGCAGTTTGACAAGATAACCCGTTGGCATCTGCGGAAGCAGGCCGTCATTCACATCTTCGTCGCGCTCGTTTTCAATGGCGATAGCCAAAAAGCTGCCGTCTTTGGCGCTGGCCACAGAATCAGGCTGACCGCCCAAATCGCATTCGGCCACGACACTGCGGGTTGCCAGATCAATCGTGACCAACTTGCCCGATGGTTGGACATAGCTTTCAGAAGTATTTACAGCCGTAAAAACCTTGTCGCCAATGATTTTGGCCGTCGTCGGCTCGCCGCCGACATCCACATTGCCCAAGGCTTTGGGGGCGGCAGGATCGGTGATATCGACCAGACCGATCACGCCCAATGGGCTGTCGGTATAAACAAGTGTCATCCCATCCTCTGATGCCGAGATGATCTCTGCTGACGAGGGGCGGGTCTGATCCTCGCCTGCGGCCATATTCATCGGCGTGGCAAAGCTGGAAATGCGGTTAAAGCTGGTTTCTGCCATCACGGGGGCGGCTGCAACCAAGGCAAGAATGGATGCGGTGCAAAGCGTCGACTTCATTTTGGTCTCCCTAGAGTGTGAACTCTAAACCGCCTAATTCATCTGCGTAACGCCGCGGTGACGCTGATGTGAAACTATGGTGACAGTTTACGCGACGCGCGTGCCCGAAACCCAAAGACCGCGCTGTTGTGCGATATGCGCCACGCGTCCGACGCGCAATAGATCGCCTCGTAACCCGATCTGCAATGCGCCACGATCGGTCAGCCCAACCGCGCGTGCAGGGTTTGCCGTCACCGTGCCTACGCCTCGCGCGACATCACCCCATAAATCGCCCAGGATCAGTGCTGCAGTCATCAGCGAGGACGGCACATAATCGGATGACAAAATATCCAACAGATCGATTTCGGCCAAGGACTTGGCCGCGACATTGCCTGAATGGGACCCGCCACGGATCAGATTGGGCGCGCCCATCATCACCAAAATTCCGGCCGCACGGCAGGCTGCGGCAGCCTCTTGGGTGGTGGGAAATTCTGCCAGTTTTGCGCCATGCTGGGCGGATACGGTGACCTGTTCGCCCGTGGTGTCATCATGGCTGGCCAAAGTCGCACCGTATCGCCGCGCCGCTGCGACGGCTGCTGCCTCATGTGCGGCCCCTAATCGCGTTGATAGGGCCATTTGATCGGCAATATGGGTTTCAAACTGATCTTCGGACAGACCATGTTTGCCGCAAACATAATGGCGCAACTGCGTCAGATCGCGAAATTGGCGCTGGCCGGGTGTGTGATCCATTAGGCTTAGGATACCAATACTGTCTTTGGGTCCAAATTTAGCCAATTCATCGATTAGGGTTTCCGAACAAACTTCGGCGCGTAAATGCAGTAAGTGATTGATCCGCAGGGCGCCTTTGGCACGCAGATCCAAAATCTCATCCGACAAAAGACGTGCATATTCGCCGTAATTGCCCTTGGCATTCGACACGACCGACCCCACGCGCAGGGCGTCAAACACGGTTGTGATGCCTACGCTGGCCAATTCGCCGTCATGGGCGACAATTGCGCTGGCGTGTGGCCAATTGACCTTGGGGCGGGGTTCAATATGGCGCTCTAGATTGTCGGTGTGCAGTTCAATCAGCCCAGGCATCACCAAATCGCCCTGACAATCCATGGCACCTTGCGGCACAGTCTTGCCTGTTGCGATATCATGGATCAAACCATCTTTCACAACCAGCGATCCTGTGAGTGTTTCATTCGGCAATACAAGGGTCGCATTGGCAAGGATCAGGTCATTCATCATAGGGCCTTTGGCAATAATAAGCGGCGGGGATGGCATGAAAATGTCACAAAGATGTGACAAAGCGTAGTTAGGGGCAAAGAATGGAACAGATGAAACGCTTTGCGATCTATTACGCCCCAAATGCTGGGGCTTTTGCTGATGCTGCGGCGGCGTGGCTGGGATGGGATTTGGCGCAGGGATGCGCCGTTGATCAACCCTATCCCGCCTTTGCAGACTTGACCGCCGACCCGCGCAAATACGGATTTCATGCGACGATAAAGGCCCCGTTTCGACTGAAAGACGGCATGGTCTATGAGGATTTGCATCAGGCTTTTGTCAATCACGCTGCCCTGCTGTCGCCTGTCACCTTGTCTGGCCTGACCATGGCCGTGCTTGACGGGTTTCTGGCGCTGATCCCCACAGATCCATCGGCAGGCTTGCAAGACATGGCTGCAAAAACCGTGCGCGATCTGGACCCGTTTCGTGCGCCCTTGAATGCTGCCGAAATGGCCCGCCGCCGCCCAGAAACCTTGTCGCCCCGCCAGCGCGCCTTGTTGGATGAATTCGGCTATCCCTATGTTATGGAACAGTTTCAGTTTCATATGACGCTGACAGGCCGCCTGACAGATACGTCCATCCAAGACGTTGCAGGACAGTATTTTAATGGTCTGATCCCCGCACCCTTGCACATCATGGATCTGTGCCTCGTGGGTGAGGATGATTTGGGTCGCTTTCATCTGCTTCATCGTGCCTCTTTGGGATAAAGCGCTGCCAGCAATCGCGCCACCCCTTCGTCTGGGCTAGCATCATTGGCGACATCAATGACGGGAATATCGGCGTCTAATTCAAAACTTGCTCGCGCAAGGCGCGCCAAAATGTCATCTTTGCTTTCACGCCCTCGCGCCGCCAAACGTTCCGCCAGAACATGACTTGGGGCAGAAATACGCAGCACGATCAAATCGTCAAATGCGGCCCGCGCCGCAGCCATAGCCCCGCGTGATCCATTGACCAGAACATCATATCCTTGCCCGCGCGGGGCAATTTCTGACCAAGGCACACCATAGGATAACCCGTGCGCCTGCCATGATAAGGCAAACTCACCCGCCGCGCGGCGCTGTTCAAATACTGCATCACTCGCCCCATCGAAAGGCTCGCCCCCTGCCGCTTCTGGCCGCGTGATAACCCGTCGCGCCCAATGCAGATCAGGCCGCAATACCTTGGCCCCCGCTATCAGCGTATCCTTGCCCGCCCCGGAAGGGCCAACCACAATGAACAAACGCCCCTGCATCATGCCGCCTCTTGTGGGCCAAAGGCGCGCACATCGACCAAGCGGTCACACACCCGACCGCGCGCCCCTTCATCATGGAAAATCCCCAAGATGGCAGCCCCCCGCGCCTTTGCCTCTTCGATCAAGGTCAAAACAACCTCGCGGTTGACCGCGTCCAGACTGGCGGTCGGTTCATCCAAAAGCAATGCTGCAAAAGGATGGGCAAATCCGCGCGCGATATTGACACGCTGCTGCTCGCCGCCCGAAAATGTCGTGGGCGAAAGCGACCAAAGACGTTCAGGCAGATTGAGTCGCGTCAACAACTCTGCCGCCCGCGCTTGTGACGCTTCTTGACTGATGCCAAGATTGCGTAAGGGCTCCGCCACAACATCCAGCGTCGGCACCCGTGGAACGACTCGCAGAAATTGGCTGACATAGCCCATCACTTCGCGCCGCATTTGGATGATCTCGCGTGGGTCAGCGCGGGCGACATCTAAATCCCCCACCATGATCCGACCCGACGCTGCCAAGTAATTTCCCCAAACCATCCGCATCAGCGTCGATTTTCCTGCCCCTGAGGACCCAATCAACCCGACACATTCGCCCCGTGCCACTGACAAAGCGGCGCCCATCATGACTGGGATCACGGCGCTGCCTTGATTATGCAACGTAAACGTCTTGGAAAGATGCGATATTTCAATCATTTTACACCTGTAAGACCGACGAGACCAGCAGTTGTGTATAGGCGTGCTGCGGATCATCCAACACTTGATCCGTCAAACCCTGCTCAATCACATACCCGTCTTTCATCACCATCAATCGATCCGCCAACAGGCGCACCACCGCCAAATCATGCGTGACGATAATGGCCGACAGGCCCATATCCCGCACCAATCCGCGCAGCAGATCCAACAGCCGCGCTTGGACGGATACATCCAACCCGCCCGTCGGCTCGTCCATAAAAACCAATCGCGGCCCAGTGACCAGATTGCGCGCAATCTGCAGACGCTGTTGCATCCCGCCCGAAAACGCACGGGGGCGATCATCAATACGGCTTGCGCTGATTTCAACACGCTCCAACCAATCGGTCGCCGTGGCGCGAATTTCGCCGTAATGCCGCGATCCAATCGCCATCAATCGCTCGCCAACATTCCCACCCGCCGATACCCCCATCCTTAATCCATCACGCGGATTTTGATGTACAAAGGCCCAATCCGTGCGCGCTAAACGCCGCCGTTCGGCCTCGGACATCAAAACCGTATCGCGCGGCCCATTTTGGGTTTGAAACATTATCCTGCCCTGATCAGGCTCCAAATGCCCTGCAAGACAGGACAAAAGCGTGGATTTTCCAGACCCGCTTTCGCCGACAATTCCCAAAACCTCGCCTGGATAAAGGTCAAAGTTGATGTCTTTACAACCGATCCGATTGCCATAGTTTTTTGACAGGCCCTGCACGGAAAAAAGCGGACTTGCAGCTTTCACATTGGCATAAGTACCTAAATCTTGCATCTCTTAGGTCTCCCGTTGGCAGTAATCTGTATCCGAACAGACAAACATGCGCCCGCCCTGATCATCCGTGATCACTTCATCCAAATAGCTGGTCGATGATCCGCAAATATCACAGGCGTGATCGGCCTTGGTGGCAGCAAAGGGGTGGTCGTCAAAATCCAAACTGATGACTTTGGTAAACGGCGGCAGGGCATAAATTCGCTGCTCGCGCCCCGCGCCAAACAATTGCAGCGCCGCGCTGTTTGACAGTTTGGGATTATCAAATTTTGGAATCGGCGAGGGGTCCATAACATAGCGATCTTCGACTTTGACGGGATAGGCATAAGATGTGGCGATTGTGCCGTGTTGGGCGATATCTTCATATAATTTCACGTGCATCAGCCCATATTCTTCTAACGCATGCATCTTTCTTGTTTCGGTTTCGCGTGGTTCTAAAAACCTCAGCGGCTCTGGAATCGGCACTTGGTAGACCAAGATCTGACCCAATGTGAGTGTTTGTTCAGGAATGCGGTGGCGTGTTTGGATTATAGTCGCGCTTGCCGTAGATTCGGTGACCGCAACATCCGCCGTGCGCTGAAAAAATTTGCGGATTGAGACGGCATTGGTGGTGTCATCCGCGCCTTGGTCGATCACCTTTAGGGTGTCATCAGGCGTCAAACAGGCCGCTGTGACCTGGACCCCGCCTGTCCCCCAACCATAAGGCATCGGCATTTCGCGGCTGGCGAACGGCACTTGGTATCCAGGCACGGCGACGCCTTTCAGAATGGCGCGGCGGATCATCCGCTTTGTATCTTCGTCCAAATAGGCGAAATTATAGGCTTGTTCGGTCATTTCATCACCTCGGCGCGCAATTTGCGGACCAATTCCAGTTCCGATTGAAAATCAACATAATGTGGCAATTTGATATGTTCCAAAAACCCTGTTGCTTGAATATTGTCGCAGTGCATCAAAACGAATTCCTCGTCCTGTGCGGGGGCACCAATGAAATCTTCGCCCAATTCTTGCCAACGCAGGGCGCGATCCAACAGGCTCATCGAAATGGCCTTACG
>CAWUUC010000103.1:0-4098 GCA_963924905.1 uncultured Paracoccaceae bacterium | reverse complement strand
TATTGGTTTCCGTCATTCCATATCGTTCCAAAATGCGATGACCGGTGCGGTCAGCAAATTGGGTATGCGTTTCCGCCAAAAGGGGCGCTGAACCTGATGTAAACAGCCGCATATGTGCCGTCGCCGCCGCATCAAAATCAGGCAAATCCAAAAGCCGCGTATAAAAAGTCGGCACGCCCATCAGCACGTTCGCCTGCCCCAAATGCGCCAAGACAGATTTGGCGTCAAAGCTGGGCATAAAGATCATGGCCCCACCCGACAGCAAGCTGACATTGCTGGCCACAAACAGCCCGTGCGTATGAAAAATCGGCAAAGCATGTAAAAGGACATCCTTGTCCGTGAAGCGCCAAGCATCAACAAGCACTTTGGCATTAGAGAGCAAATTGCCATGGCTAAGCATCGCACCCTTTGATCGCCCCGTCGTCCCCGATGTATAAAGGAGTGCCGCCAAATCCGCGCAATCGCAATCAATTGGCACAAAATCATTGGGATCTGCGCCAAAGCTGTGCAAATCTAACCCGCCAGGCTGATCCCCAAAAAACAGTTTGGGCGTGGCGTCGCGCAGAAAATAATCCAATTCTGCAGCAGTATAGGCCGTGTTCAAAGGCAAAAATATTGCACCTACCGCCACGGTTGCCGCGTAAAGTGCAAGTGCCTTTGGCGATTTTGCCACCTGCACTGCCACACGATCGCCTTTGGCAACGCCTGCTGCGATCAGTCCCGCACCCAAACTTGCGAGCATCTGATGAAAATCAACTCCCGATAGGGCACGCGCATCAGGTAATATCAACAAATCCGAATGACGGGTTTTCAGCGGCGCAAAAAGGGCATCATAAAGTGGGTTCGTCATGGCCCTAAAAATCTATCGTAACATTGGGCAGACGTAATTCTTTGACAAGGTCCCGCAACTCTTGGCGGGCGGCGATATTGGACATGTTTAATCCATCGACGCCCGTATCTTTCAAATCTAACAGAGTTAGTCCTCGCGGAAACAATTCGCGGAAAATAACACGCTCTGAAAATCCAGGAGCGGTCCGAAACCCTATACGCTTGGAAAGATCCTCTAGGGCTGCGCCCACCTTACGCTTGTTGTGCATTTGCTGCGCGCCAAGACGGTTTCGCAACACAATCCAGTCTATCGGCTTGCGCCCTGCTTGCGCGCGCAATTGCCGCGCATTCCACACCATTTCAGCGTAAACGGATGGGCCTTGAACCGCACCCGTCTCGGCATCGATATGCGCCAATAAATCGAAATCGACAAAGCTGTCGTTCAACGGTGTAATCAGCGTGTCCGCCAGCGAATGCGCCACTTGGCTAAGGCGCGTATGACTGCCCGGACAATCGATGATGATAAAATCATTATCAGGACTCAATTGACGCAGCGCGGCAGACAATCGTTGATCAAAAGGGTTCTCACCTTGGGTCAAGGTGGTGGCATCCAACTCTGGTAATTCAATATAATGAGGGCTGGGCAGTGTAAGGCCTGAACGCGCCAAAAATTGGTTCCGATTTTCGGTATAGCGACCAAATGTTTTTTGGCGCAGGTCCAAATCCAACCCACCCACACGGTGCCCCATGCGCGCCAAGGCCGTGGCAATATGCATGGCCGTGGTCGACTTTCCCGAACCACCCTTTTCATTGCCTGTTACGATAATATGCGCCATGAAATCATTCCCTAAGATCAACAAAAAGGCGCGCCTATAGGGCGCGCCTTTTGATATACTTAATCCTTTGACGTTTGCAAAGGAAAGGCGGATTAGAAACCAAGACCTGCGTATTTGTTTTTGAATTTTGACACGCGGCCACCAGTGTCCATCAACTTGGCGTTGCCGCCCGTCCATGCAGGATGCGCCAAAGGATCGATATCCAACGCCATCTGGTCGCCCTCTTTGCCCCAAGTCGTGCGGGTTTGAAAGATGGTACCATCGGTCATTTTGACGTTGATAAAGTGATATTCGGGATGTGTATCGGCTTTCATCGAACTGTTCCTTATTCCGACATGGGCTTATAGTTGGTGTCTTCCGAAATACGGGCAGACTTGCCGCGACGATCGCGCAGGTAATACAGTTTGGCGCGGCGCACACGGCCGCGGCGCACAACTTCGATGCTGGCGATATTTGTGGAATACAGCGGGAACACACGCTCCACACCTTCACCAAAAGAAATCTTACGAACGGTGAACGAAGCTGAAATGGTCGCGCCACCCTTGCGGCCGATCACAACGCCTTCATAATTTTGTACCCGCGAACGCGTACCTTCGGTCACTTTGTAGCCAACTTTTACAGTATCCCCGGCCTTAAAGTCAGGGATCGTCTTGTTCAGAGCCGCAATTTGCTCTGCTTCGATTTGGGCGATCAAATTCATCGCATCTCCTATCTGCGGGGTTGTCCCCTACATATGGCCTCAGCATTGCTCTTGGTCTTCGATCGGATGGCACTTGGGCCCCGCCAGAGTTGCCGTGACTGTTTCAACCGCTCTGATTGGAATATTCTGCCGAAGAAGACAGACCAATAAGAATCGGGTCCGCAAGCCAAAAGCCCCAGACATTGGCGCGTATAGGTGCCGCAACCAATCGGGTCAAGAGGGGAGATGATGATCGGCTTTTGAAGCAACGCTTTTGCCCCAGCGCGGACTTCGCTCCCCCGCGAGATATTTTCACAACGGGGAAATCACGCTTTGCCCGCGTGACAAATTGAACCTTGTCGTTGTCCGAATATCCTGCGGGGCTGCAAAACCCACGCGCGGATCGGGCCAGAAATCACGACCCGCTTCGGCGCATCCATTTCGCCCATAAATCCGGCCGGCGTATTTTTGTTACCTCAAGTGACTGTGTATGTCGCCATTGATTGATAAGCGCATGATTGCCTGATGTCAGCACATCGGGGATCGCCCGTCCATTCCAGATCGCAGGGCGGGTATATTGCGGATGTTCCAAAAGCCCATCAGAGAAGCTTTCATCAACAGCAGATTCAGCATTTCCCAAAACCTTGGGCAGTAATCTTACGGTAGCATCCATCATGGCATGAGCAGCAATTTCGCCCCCCGTCATGACAAAATCGCCCAACGAGACTTCTTCAATATCATGGTGGTCCAAAATTCGCTGATCAACGCCCTCAAACCGTCCACAGAGCAACGTAATGCCATCACAGGCTGCAAATCGACGCGCCATGGACTGATTAAATGGTTTGCCACGGGGCGATAGATAGATCACAGGCCAGCGATTGCGGTCTGAAGGCGCATTTTGTGCAGCTTGTGTCAGTGCGGCATCTAAGACATCTGCACGCAGAACCATCCCTGCACCGCCACCTGCGGGCGTATCATCAACATTGAGGTGTTTGCCATGGCCAAACTGGCGCAGGTCAATAACTTCGAGCGCCCATATCCCCAAGTCCAATGCCTTACCCGTCAGCGACAGACCCAATATCCCGGGGAAAGCATCCGGCATCAAGGTGATGACTTTGGCACGCCAAGCATCTTTCACAAACAGCGGATCTTCCATCAGATCGCGCGGCTTTAGGCTGGCGCGGATCGACAATCGGCCATGTGATTTTGCGGGGGTATCTTTTGGGTCGGCCTCGTTCATCCATCGACCTCGTCGGGGATGTTGATGATGACCCGCCCTTTGGCAAGATCAACCGTGGGCACCGCCCCCAATGTAAAGGGGATCAGCAACCCCTGAGCGCCAATTTCTAAAATATCACCGGCCCCGTGGTTTTCAACATTGGTGATCCGTCCCAATGCGATTCCACCGGTGTCAAAGGCCTCAAGCCCAATCAGATCTGCATAATAATATTCATCATCGGGCAGGGCTGGCATTTTGTCGCGCTTTGCAAACAGTGTGACGCCGCGCAAATCATCCGCTTGCTCTTTGCTGATTATCCCCGACACCCGCGCGCCAAAGCCGCCAGCAACAGGGCGCAGCAATGTGATGATAAAAGACCGGTCACCGTCTTCGTTGAACAATGGACCGTAATCAGCAATCGCTGTTGGTTCAGCGCAGAAACTTTTGAGCCGAACATCGCCTTGAACGCCATAAGACCCTGCAAATGCGCCTACGCAAATCAGATCGGACATGATGGGCCTATCAGTTTTGGGAAA
>CAWUUC010000102.1:0-7785 GCA_963924905.1 uncultured Paracoccaceae bacterium | reverse complement strand
CATCATCGATGTTGCGCGCGATTTATACGATATTATTGTTATTGATAGCCCCCCCCTATTGCCTGTCGTCGACACCCGCTATCTTGCCCAACACGCAGATCGCTGTGTGATGATCGTTCGCTATGCCAACACCACACAGGGCGAAGTTCGCGAGGCGGCCAACCAAATTCAAGAGGTCTTACCGCCCAATGTCAGCTTGTTATGTGTGTTGAATAGACAAGCGTTAGAACTGACCAAGCGCGGATATTATAGCGGTGGATATTCGGGTTATTACGGCGAAAATACCATCAGTTAGCTTGATGATCCTGCCCGCACCTAGGGCGGAGACATATCTGCTTGGGCCAACGCATCCCGCGCCAATGCGAGGCATTCTGGCAAGGTCGTGTGGTGCAGATCGGTCAATATATTGGCCAAAACGCGGGCATGAACGGGACTGTTGTGTTGGTCGAAATAGGCGATCAGATGATCGCCTTCGTTGCTTTGGCCTGTGCCGTGACTTAGGATCACGATATGCCCTACATCGCCCAAAGCATCGGCGATGTCGCCAAAGAATTTTACGTCATTGGGATAGGTTTCTTCGCGATTAGCATCTTGTTCCGTTGGAAATATTTCATGGGTAAAATGTGCGATTTCGGTCGATGGGCTGCGGTCGGCTAGTGCCAAAAGCGGATAAATCTTTGCATCTGCATGATCGATAATGATCATCATGTTTGATCTGTCTTGAATTGGCACATATGCTGGTGGGGCATCGCCATTTGCCCAGCCAGCACGGTCCAAAAAGTGTCGCAGCGCCATGACCTCTTCTGGGCCAAGATCTTTGTCATGCGCGGGCTTAAATGTTTGATGTTCGCCGCCCAAAAGTAAAACCATATCTCCATTGTGGGAATGCTCGACGGCACCAATACTATCAAACAGCGACAAGGTTTCGCGCCAAGATAAATTATGAGACATCGGATGTTGGAAAATCCGCGCCATCACACGTTTTTCGCTGACAGTCATTTCAAAGGGTTTTACGTTACTGTCGGCAAGGGGATCTTTGTGCATTATAGGGACCTTTCGGGCGCTTGATCGGCATCTGCCATGGGCCAAGTTTTGGACCCATTTTCTAAAAGAATGCCTTTGTCTTAGGTAGGATCGGAAACTACTTAGTTGGGACGGTGTTTGGTTGTTTAACCCGATTAAGTGCCTAGCTTTGGCCTAACCCGCTTCGGATCGGGTTCATAATCTTACAGAAATTGGAGGGGCAAAGTGGCCACAGAACAGCCAAAATTCACCTTAGTCTTGAAAGATGGGGGATTTGAATTGCGTGATTATGCCCCAACCATCGTGGCAGAGGTGACCGTCACGGGCGACCAGCAACAGGCCAGCAGCCAAGGTTTTCGCTTGCTGGCAGGCTATATTTTCGGGGGCAATGTCAGCCGCAAAAAAATCGCGATGACCGCCCCCGTCACCAAAATCGCCAAAGGTGAGACGATCGCAATGACCGCCCCAGTCACATTACAGGCCGAAAACAACGTTTGGCTGGTGCGGTTTACGATGCCAGCACGCTATAAAATGGCGGATTTGCCTGTTCCGAATAACACGGCTGTCACGTTACGGGCTGTGCCTGCTATGCGCTGGGCGGTCTTGCGATTTTCGGGTTGGGCGGGGGCTGCGAAAGTGGCAGAGATGACGGATCAGCTGATCGCAATCACAAAAAAACGCGGTCTGACGGTTGTGGGGCCAAAATCGATTGCCCGCTATGATCCACCTTGGACCCCGTGGTTTTTGCGCCGAAATGAGGTGATGGTCCCTGTGATCTGATCAGCAATTTTTCGCGTCTGGGTAGTTTCCGCCCCTGCGGCGCAAGGGTCTGTCCTGCTAGATTTACCCCGTCGCAGGTTGTGCCAAAGCTGGTATTTGTAGCGGCAATTCACCCCGATTAAGGAGAATGCCATGTCTGATGATAAACATCTAAAACAATCGGTTCTGGACGAATTAAAATGGGAGCCAAGCATCAACGCTGCCCATATTGGTGTCACTGCCAGCGATGGAATTATCACGCTGATGGGGTCTGTCGAGAGTTATGCGGAAAAACACTGTGCTGAAACGGCTGCCTTGCGGGTCAAAGATGTCAAAGGTGTTGCCGAAGAAATCGAAGTGCGTCTGCCAGTCAGCGTCAAACATGGTGACGCAGAAATTGCCGAAGCGGCGGTCAATAGATTGGATTGGAATGTTTCGGTTCCCAAGGAGTCTGTCAAAGTTGCAGTGTCCAAAGGTTGGGTGACGCTGACAGGCAATGTGCATTGGCATTATCAGCATGACGCCGCGGCCGAGGCCGTCCGCACCTTATGGGGTGTCACAGGTGTTTCCAATCAGATTTCGATCAAACCGACCGCAAATGCCAGCAATATCAAATCCGATATTATGGATGCGCTGAACCGATCTTGGTTTGCGCCCGAAAACATTCATGTCACCACAGATCACGGCAAGGTAACGTTGACGGGAACGGTCGAATATTGGGATGAACGTGCACTTGCGGGAACCACGGCTTGGGCGGCGCCTGGGGTGACATCTGTTGCAAACGACATCCGCGTGCATTGAATGCTGGTCGCATCGGTCATCCGATGCGACCCTCATGAGACGACTGACCGATGTTATGGCGCTTCGGCTTGATGAATGTAGACATGATCTGACCCAAACCATCGGCAAGCAAATTTGCCGGAAAGGACATCTTGTGTCAGATATGCAAAACCGATTTCCAGATCATACCGACATCTTTGCTGAGTTTTCCCCAAGGCCCAACGAGGTTGCACCCGAACCATCCGTTATGAGCAGGCTGACCCAGCGTCAGCGCCAAGTCATGGATATGGTTTTGGCAGGTCATCCCAGCAAAAACATCGCCGCTGATCTGGGGATCAGCCAACGGACTGTGGAAAATCACCGTGCGGCGGTGATGCGGCGCACGGGGGCCACATCTTTGCCAGCCTTGGCGCGGTTGGCGATTGGTGCCGAAGTTGGCGGTGACTGCAAATCAGAAATGCCAGATTGATCGCACCAGACTTTTGTATGACCAAGTTATGCCCTAGTGTCGCCCCAACAGGGGTGCTCAAAAAGGGCAGGGCGCATTTTGAAAACGGCTGGAACGGATCTGAATCTTTTGCGCGTCTTTGATGCCGTCACCCGTCATGGCGGTTTTGCCGCAGCACAGGCGGAACTGAATATCTCGCCATCAACCATTTCAAATCACATTCGCGCGCTTGAGGATCGCTTGGGCGTTAAGCTGTGCCAGCGCGGGCGCGAAGGCTTTGCTTTGACCGAACAGGGGGGGCTTGTTTTGGCCTCGGCTCGGCGGTTGTTTCAATCTTTGGACGATTTCGCCTTGGATATTGGCGATCTGGGTCAGCGGATGGTGGGGCAGTTAAAGATTGGGATTGTCGACAGCATCGTGACCGATCCCAATATGCGCCTATCCCAAGCGATTGCGCGCTTCAAAGCGCAGCCTAATTCAGTGACATTTGAAATAACCGAAGATCCGCCGCAAATCTTGCAACAAAAGGTTCGCAGCGGTGAACGGCATTTTGGAATTGGCAGTTTTCCACATAAGGCGCAGGGACTGAATTATGAGCCACTCTATGTGGAGACCCACAGCCTTTATTGTGCAGACACCCATCATTTGTTTGACGCGCCACGCGACAAGTTGACCCTGCGCGCGGTGCGCCAAGCACAAATTGTCAGTCGTGGATACTGGCGCGAAGAATTTGTTCGCAATCTGGGGTTCGAAAATATCGGCGCTTTGGTCTATCAAATTGAACCGCAAATGATTTTGATCTTATCAGGGCAGTATTTGGGGTTCTTGCCCGATCATGCGGCCAAACGATGGGTCGAAGCGGGACGTTTGCGTGCCATCTCGCCGCAGTCCATATCTTATAAATGCAGTTTTGACTTGGTCACCCGCCGCGATTCAAAACCGTCGCGTCTGAGCGACAGCTTTTTGCGTATCTTGCGCGACGTTCAAGGCGTGCCTCAGCGTTAGTTTGACAATTATCAATGTAACCACCCATAAGTTCATATGTGTTTTGCGTGTATAAGCTGTCAGCATTGCCGCAATCCCCCTGCTCATTTGGTGAATTTCGTGCATAACAAATCGCAACCCCCTTTCAATCAACCCCTAGGTGGCAACGATATGCCGCGCTTTGGCGGGCCGACCACAATGATGCGACTGCCCGCCGCCGAGAACGCTGCGGGGTTGGACGCCTGTTTTGTGGGGATTCCAATGGATATCGGGGCGTCCAATCGGTCTGGCACGCGCCACGGACCCCGCCAAATTCGCGCCGAAAGTGTGATGTTGCGCCCCTATAATATGGCGACGGGTGCTGCGCCGTTTCAGGCGATGCAGGTCGCTGATATTGGCGATGTGGCGATCAACACCTTTGATTTGAAAAAATCGGTGGATATCATCACGGCGCATTATGACGCAATTTTGCGCCACGATGTCATTCCGTTGACTTTGGGCGGGGATCATACCCTGACTTGGCCCATTTTGCGCGCCATTGCGAAAAAACATGGACCTGTCGCGCTGATCCATATCGACGCCCATGCCGATATTAATGATGAAATGTTTGGCGAGAAAATCGCCCATGGAACACCGTTTCGCCGTGCCTTTGAAGATGGGCTATTGCAAAATGACAAAGTGTTTCAGATTGGTCTGCGCGGCACAGGCTATAGCCCAGATGATTTTGATTGGGGTCGCAAGAATGGCTGGACGGTCATTCAGGCCGAAGACTGCTGGTATAAATCACTGGCGCCTATGATGGCGGAAATACGGGCTAAAATCGGGGATGCGCCTGTTTATCTGACATATGATATCGACAGTCTGGACCCCGCTTTTGCCCCTGGCACCGGCACCCAAGAAATCGGCGGTCTGACTGTCTGGCAAGCCTTGGAAATCATTCGCGGTTGTGCGGGATTAAACCTTGTCGGCTGTGATTTGGTTGAGGTGTCGCCCCCCTATGACATGGCCGGCACGACCGCGCTTGTGGGGGCGAATTTGCTGTATGAAATGCTGTGTGTTTTGCCAAAATCGGTGGCACATCGCCAAGCTAAGTAAACCAACGGGGCAAAGACCCCCACCAACTGGGAGCCTGCAATGACAAAACTAACAAAAACCGCGATCACCCTTATGGCTTTGGGGGCGGCGCAAACCGCCTCGGCAGAAGAAATCAACGCACTGGTCTGGTGCGATCATGCCGATGCTGCACTGATTGAACCCTTTGAGGCTGCGACAGGGATCAAAGTTAATCTCAAAGAATACGAAGGTACCGCCGCAGGTCTGGCGATTTTGGATCAATCACGCCCCGGGGATTGGGATGTTTTGGTGATTGATGCGGTCGATGTCGGGCGCGCGGTGGATCTGGGTCTGTTGGCGGAATTGCCCGCCGATCAATTGGCGACGGCAGATTTCTTTCCTGAATTGGTGATGCCCGACGCCAATACCCGCGATGGCAAAACCTATGCTGTGACGGAAAAATTTGGTTATAACACAATTGCTTATGACAAATCAAAGGTTGATCCTGCTGATATGGAGGATATGGCGACGCTGACATCTGGTAAATATGACGGTCGCATTGCGATTTATGATTATTATTTGCCTGTTCTGGGGCTGATGGAGGCCGCAGCAGGTGGTCAAACCGCCGCTATGAATGCAGACAGTCTGGCCGCCCTTAAGACCCCGCTGATGGCGTTGAAAGCCGCGTCTAAATCGGTGGGCGATGTTGTTTCATCGCAAACCGCACTGGCCACAGGTGAGGTGGATATTTTGGTCGGTGGCGGTGAATGGCTGACGGCGGTTTTGGCGGCGGACAATGCCAATTTGGATTGGACCATTCCCAAAACGGGAGCTGTGCGCTGGGCACAGTCCTTGGCCGTGTTGGAAAGCAGCACCAAAAAGGATGCGGCCTTGCAATTTGTCAATTACGTCACCAGCCCCGAAGGTCAGGCACGTCTGGCGACATCTGCCTGCTATTGGGGAATGCCCGCCAATGCCAAGGCGGCGGATGTTTTGACCGCCGATCAAAAGGCAATTTTGCGTTGGGACCAGCAGCCAGAATATCTGTCGCGCAGTCAACTTTATCCTGTGCCTGACGCCGCCTTAGACACCGCGATGCAAGACCTTTGGACCGAAATGCTGCAAAACTAACATGACCGCCAGCACCCCAGAGCATCAGCGCGCCGCCCGCTATGTGGCCCCTGCGATTTTGTGGGTGCTGGCATTCTTTATTTTGCCGTTTTTGGTCATGGCCGCCCTAAGTTTCGCCCGACTTGAGGGGCGCGAGGTGGTCACGGGCCTATTTTTCGACAACTACAGTCGGTTTTTCACCGAAGCGGCCTTGTTCAAAAGCCTGATCGTATCGCTGGAAATAACCCTGACGGTGACGCTGATTTCGGTCCTGTTGGCCTATCCATTGGCATGGATCATCGCAATGCAGGTACCTGCGCGGTATCAACGACTGGCGCTGATCTTGGCGGTTTTGCCATTTTGGACCAGCTATGTCGTGCGGTCATATGCTTGGCTGTTGGTTTTGGGACAAAATGGGGTGGTCAATCAGGCGCTGTTAGGTGTCGGATTGATCGCAGAGCCTTTGCATCTGGCCTCAACCCGCATGGCGACGGTGATTGGTTTTGTGCATTTCTTTGTGATGCTGTTGACCCTGACAATCTATTCCAGCTTGATCCAACTGTCGCCAAATTATGCCCGCGCGGCGGCGGATTTGGGGGCAAGTCCTTTTGCTGTATTTCGCCACATTGTTTTACCACTGACCTTGCCCGGGGTGGTGACAGGCGCGTTTTTGACCTTTGTTTTGTGTATTGGCGATTATATCACGCCGCAGATTTTGGGCGGAAATAACGAATTGACGATGCCGCAGTTGATCATGTTGCAATTGGGGCGGCGGGGGGATTTTCCGATGGCCTCGGCCTTGTCGATTATCTTAATGGTGGTGGTCACACTGGCCTATTTTGCCTCGGCAAAATGGTTGCGATTGGATCGGGTTTGAAATGGGACGACTGATCGCATGGGCCTATATGGCGCTGT
This sequence comes from uncultured Paracoccaceae bacterium, assembly GCA_963924905.1. Taxonomy (GTDB): domain Bacteria; phylum Pseudomonadota; class Alphaproteobacteria; order Rhodobacterales; family Rhodobacteraceae; genus Cypionkella. The sequence continues at coordinate 713 of CAWUUC010000102.1, read as the reverse complement.
CCTATCTGTTTATTTTCTTGCCTGTTGTGGTGTTGGTCCTGTTTTCTTTTCAGGATGGGCGCTTGCCTGTGCCACCCTTAAAGGGGCTGACTTTGCAATGGTACAAGGCAGTCTTAACGGATGGCGATTTGATGGCGGCCTTAGGCAATTCGCTGCTGGTGGCTATGGTGTCGTCTTTGGTCGCACTGCTTTTGGGATTTTTGGCGGCCACGGGATTGGCACGATATCATCTGCCGGGATCAACCCTGCTGCGTGGGTTGATCATTGCCCCTATGACGGTATCTTATCTGATCATCGCCTTGGGATTGCTGACAGTATTTAACCGCATTGGCCTGCCGCCATCGCTATTGGCAACGGGGATTGGTCATGTTGTGATCAACCTGCCTTTGTGCTTTGCGATCATCTATGCTGCAATGGGCGCACAGCAAATCAACGCTGAACGCGCAGCCCGCGACCTTGGCGCATCAGAGTTGCAGGTGCTGTGGCTGATCACTGCGCCAATGTTGATGCCGTCTCTATTGGCTGCGTTTTTTCTGTCGGTCACCTTTAGCTGGGATGAATTTATCATTGCCTTCCTGCTGACCCGTTTTGATGTCACCTTACCTGTCGAGATTTGGTCGATGCTGCGGTCGGGTCTGTCGCCCAAAACCAATGCGATTGGCGCTTTGGTGTTTCTTGTGTCTATCGTCTTGCTTTTAGTGATCGAGTTCACC
>CAWUUC010000101.1:0-4808 GCA_963924905.1 uncultured Paracoccaceae bacterium | reverse complement strand
CGGCCACCACCGAAGAATCGACGCCGCCCGACATGGCAACGACCACGCGGGTTTCACTGGGAGGCTTGCCAAAGCCAAGGGAATTGAGGGGCATATCAAGCATCTGATGTCCGGGATTGCTGCGCCAAAGTCAGGCCATTCCTAGGCAATATAGGAAAATGCTAACTACTCTCAACCCCTGTGTTCACAGTTGATTAAGGACGCGGCGTCATCTTTGGCCAAATGTACGAGGATGAGCCCATGTATCTGAAGAAAGTTGATGGACCACGGCAGGTCGCGCTGCCTGATGGAACGGTTTTGACGCGGGCGGATTTGCCACCTGCGGACACGCGGCGTTGGGTTGCGTCGCGCAAGGCAATTGTTGTCAAAGCGGTCAAATACGGTCTTTTGACCGAAAGCGATGCGTTAGAGCGTTATGATCTGTCGGCCGAAGAATTCGCGCTGTGGATTGCCGCCGTAGACAGGCATGGCGAAAAAGCCTTGCGCGTCACGAGCATTCAAAAGTATAGACAACTTTAGATTGTTTTTGAAAAAAGCTCTGGTCAGGTAACGATGAATTAACCATTGCTGCCCAATATAGTTAATGAATTTGACCCCGTGACGGAGAATCCGGAATGCGTATATTACTGGTAGAAGACGATCCAACAACCTCGCGCAGCATTGAAATGATGTTGACCCATGCCAATTTGAATGTGTTTTGCACGGACATGGGCGAAGACGGAATCGATCTTGCAAAGCTTTATGATTATGATTTGATCCTTTTGGATCTGCATTTGCCAGATATGAGCGGGCATGAAGTGTTGCGCCAATTGCGTTTGGCACGTATCGAGACCCCTATTTTGATTTTGACGGGATCGGATGATACCGAGAATAAGATCAAAGGCTTTGGTTTTGGGGCAGATGATTATCTGACAAAACCATTCCACCGCGAAGAATTGGTGGCGCGCATTCACGCCATTATCCGCCGATCCAAAGGCCATAGCCAATCGATTATCAAAACTGGCTTTGTCAATGTGAACCTGGACGCGAAAACGGTCGATGTGGGTGGTTCCACAGTGCATCTGACGGGCAAAGAATATCAAATGCTGGAACTTTTGTCTTTGCGCAAAGGTACGACGCTGACCAAAGAGATGTTTTTGAACCATCTTTACGGGGGCATGGACGAGCCAGAGCTGAAGATCATCGATGTCTTTATCTGCAAACTTCGCAAAAAATTGGCAGAGGCAACAGGCGGTCAAAATTATATCGAAACGGTCTGGGGGCGCGGCTATGTTTTGCGCGAACCAAGCCCCGTGGCAGAAACGCGTTTGGCAGCAGGTGCATGATCTTTACCTTGGCCCCTTTGACGCCTAGTTTGGGCGAAATTGGGGGCCGCCATGACGCAATTACCGACACAATTACCATCGATAGAGGATCTGACACCGGATGCTGCGCGGGCAGAATTGGGGCGTTTGGCCGATCTTTTGATGGCGGCCAATCTTGCTTATCACCGCGAGGATGCGCCTGATCTTTCGGATGCAGAGTATGATGCCTTAAAACGCCGTAATGCTGCGATTGAGGCACGCTTTCCAATGCTGAAACTGGCGATCAGCCCGTCGGATCAGGTGGGCGCGCCTGGGGGGGACGGGTTCGGGAAGATCACCCATTCGGTGCCAATGCTGTCGTTGGAAAATGCCTTTGACGACGGTGATATCGCAGATTTCGACGATCGTGTGCGGCGGTTCTTGGGAATTTCGGGCGAGATCCTCTATACTGCAGAGCCGAAAATTGACGGGCTATCGCTGTCTTTGCGCTATGAAGGTGGGCGGCTGATCCATGCGGCAACGCGGGGGGATGGCAGTGTCGGTGAAAATGTCACGGCAAATGTGGCCCATATCAGCGATATTCCACAGCGTCTGACAAATGCCCCACAGATCCTTGAGGTGCGGGGCGAAGTCTATATGTCGCACGCAGATTTCATCGCCTTAAATGCGCGCCAAACAGCAATGGGGGGCAAGGTATTCGCCAATCCGCGCAATGCGGCGGCCGGATCGTTGCGTCAATTGGACGCCACGATCACCGCCGCGCGGCCGCTGCGGTTTTTTGCCTATGCTTGGGGGGCGCAATCGGCGGCCTTATCCGACAGTCAATCGGGATCAATCCAAAGGCTGAAGGATCTGGGGTTCCAAACCAACCCTTTGACGCAGATTTGTGATGGTCCAGACAGTTTGCTGTCCCATTATCGCCAGATTGAAACCCAGCGGTCCAGCCTTGGCTATGACATCGATGGGGTTGTCTATAAGGTTAATGATTTGACTTTGCAGGGGCGGCTTGGGTTTCGCGCCACGACGCCGCGTTGGGCGATCGCGCATAAGTTTCCTGCTGAATTGGCCTGGACCACGCTGGACGCGATTGACATCCAAGTGGGGCGCACAGGGGCATTGTCACCTGTAGCGCGGCTGACACCCGTCACCGTGGGGGGCGTAGTCGTGTCCAACGCCACCTTGCATAATGAGGATTACATCGCGGGGCGCTCCTCTAAGGGAGAGGTGATCCGCGCAGGGCGCGATTTGCGTATTGGTGATTTTGTGCAAATCTATCGGGCGGGCGATGTCATCCCAAAAATCAATGATGTTGATTTGACCCGCCGCCCTGATACCGCGCAACCCTATCAATTCCCCGATATTTGCCCCGAGTGTGGCAGCCCAGCCCATCGCGAAGAAGGTGACGCCGTGCGCCGTTGCACGGGCGGTTTGATTTGCCCTGCACAGGCGGTAGAACGGTTAAAGCATTTTGTGGCACGTGGGGCCTTTGACATCGAAGGTTTGGGTGCAAAACAGATTGAGATGTTTTTCCATGACCAAGATTTGCCGATAAAAACACCTGCTGATATCTTTACATTGGCAGCGCGCGACGCCGCCAATGGTTTGAAAAAGCTAAAAAATCGGGATGGTTTTGGCGACACTTCGGTCAACAAATTGTTTGCCGCGATTGAGGCAAAGCGCATCATCTCGCTCGATCGGTTTCTCTTTGCGTTGGGCATTCGCCATGTCGGCGAGGCGGCGGCAAATCTGTTGGCGCGCCATTACATCAGCTGGTCCCAGTTTGAGGATGTGATCACCCATGCCACGCCCGACAGCGGCGCATGGGCAGATTTGAACGCGATTGACGGGGTTGGTGTCGTTTTGGCCACTGCCTTGACAGAGGCCTTTCAAAATCCAACCGAACGTGCCGCAATTGATGCATTGGCGGCGCAATTGACCATAACAGATGTGGCCCCACGCCAAACAGATGGCAGCCTGATCGCGGGCAAAACCATCGTGTTTACCGGCACCTTAGAAAAAATGAGCCGTGCCGAAGCAAAAGCGCGCGCGGAATCGATGGGGGCCAAAGTTGCGGGCTCAGTCTCGGCCAAGACCGATATTTTGGTGGCAGGACCGGGGGCAGGGTCCAAGGCCAAAGACGCCGAAAAACATGGTGTGCAGGTTATGGATGAGGCGGAATGGTTGGCCCTGATCACATGAGCCGACCTGAAATCCTGTTCCCGCTTTTTGCCGATCTGGAAACCCTAGAGGGGATCGGCCCAAAGGCGGCCAAGGCATTGGGGGCGATCCAGATTTCGCGCCCCAAAGATTTGCTTTATCTGTTGCCACATTCGGTGGTGGATCGGGGCCGCAAAACTTCAGTCCGTGATGTCGTCCCGCCCGTTACCATCACCGTTGACGTCGAGGTGGGGGCGCATTTCCCGCCCCGTGGTAAGGGTCCATATCGCATTATGGTGCGCGATGCCGCGCTGGAATTTCAATTGGTCTATTTCCACGCGCGGGGTGATTATCTGCAAAAACTATTGCCGACAGGACAGCGGCGATTGGTATCGGGTAAGGTTGAGGTATTTGATAATATTGCACAAATGGTGCATCCTGACCATGTCTTGCGCCCCGAAGAGGCCCAAGATCTGCCCCCCTATGAGCCGATCTATCCCCTGACCGCAGGGATCAGCCAAAAGCAAATCACCAAGGCCGTGCAATCTGCAATGACCCGCTTGCCAGATGTGCCCGAATGGATTGATCCCAATCAAAAACAGCGTGAAGGCTGGCCAGATTGGCAGGTTGCGCTGCAGATGGTGCATCAGCCCCAAGGTCAAAGTGATCTGTCGCCAAACCACCCCGCAAGGCTGCGTTTGGCTTATGATGAACTTTTTGCCCATCAGTTGACCCTATCCGTGGCCCGGGCCAGTTTGCGGCGTGGATTGGGCCAAATCACCCAAGGCACGGGGGTGTTGCAGGCACAGGTTTTGGCCGCATTGCCGTATCAGCCCACGGGCGCGCAAACGCGGGCCATCGCTGAAATTGCCGCTGATATGGCCGCGCCGCAGCGGATGAACCGATTGCTGCAAGGTGATGTTGGGGCTGGCAAAACGCTGGTGGCCTTTATGGCGCTGTTGAGCGCCGTTGAGGCGGGGGGGCAAGGCGTCATGATGGCCCCCACGGAAATCTTGGCGCGTCAACATTATGAGGGGCTTGCCCCCTTGGCGGCGGCGGCGGGTCTGCGCTTGGATATATTGACGGGACGCGACAAGGGCGGCGCGCGCGCTGATCGTCTGGCCGCCTTGGCCGCAGGCGAGATTGATATTTTGGTCGGCACGCATGCTGTGTTTCAAAAGGATGTGCATTTTCGCGATCTGCGTCTGGCCATTATCGACGAACAGCATCGCTTTGGTGTGGCGCAGCGGATGGAATTGGGGGCCAAGGGGGCGGCGGCGGATGTTTTGGTGATGACGGCCACACCCATCCCGCGCAGTCTGGCGCTGGCGTCTTATGGCGACATGG
>CAWUUC010000100.1:0-2547 GCA_963924905.1 uncultured Paracoccaceae bacterium | reverse complement strand
GTATCCTGGGGCGGCGCGGGGCGGCAAAACCCCCGCGTGCAACCGCCCTGCCCGCGCCGCGCCCCCTTGCGAAGCGCGACCTGACCCCATATTCCGCAGGAATGATCCAGCATGACCGTCTTCTCATCATCGACTTCGGCTCTCAAGTGACGCAATTGATTGCGCGCCGCCTGCGTGAATTGAATGTCTATTGCGAAATTCATCCCTTTCAGAAGGTCACCGATGCGTTTTTGGCCGATTTCGCGCCAAAAGCGGTGATCCTCTCAGGCGGACCCGCCAGCGTCTTTGCCGATGGTGCGCCCATGCCGCCGCAATCAGTCTTTACGATTGGCGTGCCGATTTTGGGCATTTGCTATGGCCAACAGGTGATGATGCATTGTTTGGGCGGTCAGGTGGAGCGTGGGCATGGCACGGCGGAATTTGGCCGCGCTTATGTCACGTCAGCCGCCGATCAAGCGGCAGCGCCTCTTGCCTTTTTGGAGGGCTGGTTTGATCAAGGGCGCGAACAAGTTTGGATGTCGCATGGCGATCACGTCTCGAAAATAGGGACGGGGTTTGCGGTTTACGGCACATCGCCCAATGCGCCTTTTGCCATCACCGCTGATATTGCGCGCCAATTTTACGCCGTCCAGTTCCACCCCGAGGTGCATCACACCCCCAAAGGTGCAAAACTTTATGAAAACTTTGTCCGTTTGGCGGGGTTCAAAGGCGACTGGACGATGGGCGCCTATCGTGCCGAGGCGATTGCCAAAATCCGCGCGACCGTGGGCGATGCCAAGGTGATCTGCGGCCTTTCGGGGGGCGTTGACAGTTCTGTCGCGGCGGTTTTGATCCACGAGGCGATTGGCGATCAGCTGACCTGCGTTTTTGTCGATCATGGTTTGCTGCGCCAAGGCGAGGCGGAACAGGTCGTCACCATGTTTCGCGACCACTATAATATGCCCTTGATCCACGCCGATGAGGCCGATTTGTTCTTGGGTGCTTTGACCGGAATTTCTGACCCAGAAGTGAAACGCAAAACCATTGGACGGCTGTTTATTGATGTTTTTCAAAAGCATGCAACCGCCGTGGGTGGCGCGAAATTTTTGGCCCAAGGCACGCTTTATCCAGATGTGATCGAATCGGTCTCGTTTTCAGGCGGCCCCTCGGTCACGATCAAATCCCATCATAATGTCGGCGGTCTGCCAGAGAAAATGGGCCTAAAACTGGTCGAGCCGTTGCGCGAATTGTTCAAAGATGAAGTGCGCGCTTTGGGGCGCGAGTTGGGCCTGCCCGCCAGCTTTATTGGCCGCCATCCCTTCCCAGGCCCGGGGCTCGCGATCCGCTGCCCGGGTGAGATTACGCCTGAAAAACTTGCGATCTTACGCGCTGCCGATGCCGTCTATATCGACCAAATCCGCAAACATGGGCTTTATGACGAGATATGGCAGGCCTTTGCCGCAATCTTGCCCATGAAAACTGTGGGAGTGATGGGCGATGGTCGCACCTACGACTATGCATTGGCGCTGCGCGCCGTGACATCCGTCGACGGGATGACCGCGGATTATTATCCCTTTAGCCATGACTTCCTGGGCGAGACGATGACCCGTATCATCAACGAAGTCCCGGGAATCAATCGCGTATTTTATGACGTAACATCAAAACCGCCGGGCACGATTGAACTGGAATAACCAAAGGCGCTGATATGAAAACATCTCGCCCATTTCTGCTTTTGCACCGTGATTTCGGTTTTTTTTGGTCGGGTACGTTTTTACTCAATATTGGGGTGCAAATTCAGATCATCGCGGTCGGCTGGCAGGTTTACAATCTGGCGCGCGAGACGATGTCGATTGCCCAAAGCGCCTTTATGATGGGTTTGGTGGGGCTTGCGCAATTTTTACCGCTGTTTGCCTTGACCTTGTTTGCAGGGTCGCTGGCGGATCGGCATTCTCGGTTGGGTATCGTTTTGATCAGCCTTGTCGCGCAGTTTTTGGCGATTTTGGGGCTGACCTACATTGCGGTATCCGAGGATCCATACCTGTCACATATTTTGGCGATGGTTGCGGTGTTTGGCGCCGCGCGGGCGTTCTTGGCGCCTGCGGCTTCGGCACTGGTGCCAATGTTGGTGCCGCGCGATCAGATGCACAAGGCGATTGCGCTGAAATCACTGTCTTGGCAATTGGCGACGATTATGGGGCCTTGGGTTGGCGGCGTGATCATTGCTTTTGCGGGTTCGGGTGCGGCCTTTGGGGCGGCTGCGGGACTGTTATTTGTAGGCATCGTGCTGTTGGTGCAAATTCGCAGCGCCACCACCCCAGAACGACAACCGGGCGGACGTTGGACACAGATCAAAGAAGGATTGGCCTTTACATGGTCGAACAAAATCATCTTGGGTGCGCTGTCGTTGGACCTGTTTGCTGTCTTGCTGGGCGGGGCTACGGCGTTGCTGCCTGCCTTTGCCTCTGATATTTTACAGGTTGGACCCCAAGGTTTTGGTCTGTTGCGATCGGGCCCTGCGATTGGGGCGGTCTTGATGGCCTTGGTATTGGCGCGCTGGCCTTTGGTGCG
>CAWUUC010000099.1:0-2779 GCA_963924905.1 uncultured Paracoccaceae bacterium | reverse complement strand
ATGGGCCTTTTGGTGATTTTTCCGATCCTGATGGCTATCGCTTTGCTGCCAAACGCGCTGCGGTTTTGGGATGCGAAGGCAAATGGGCCATTCATCCCAGCCAAATCGCGCTGGCCAATGAAACAATGAGCCCGTCAGAGGCCGAAGTGACCCGCGCCCGCCGCATCCTAGAGGCGATGGCGGTTGCAGCATCCGAGGGCAAGGGGGCTGTGTCTTTGGACGGGCGCTTGATCGACTATGCCTCGATCCGTCAGGCCGAAGTTTTGGTGGAAAAAGCCCGCCAGATTGCCGCTGGCTAAGATGGCATCGGGGGGCTTATCCCATTTTAGGGCCGCCGATCATGTTTGATTTGGGGATGGCCGCAAGCGTTATGGGCGCAATTTTTGCCATCCCAAAGGGCAAAAGATCGTCTGTGCTTTCGGGATTGATTAAAGCCCGCTTGCCAAAGAAAACGGGCGTTTTATGCAAGGCCCAAAGGCCCAAAAAATCGGCGCAATTTTCACAAAATTGGCCTTGCATAAAATTCAGGCCGTTGGCTTTGGTAAGTCCCCTTAAAATCCCCTTGGGTTGCAATCTTCGTTGACAGAAGTTGCAAATCCGATAGCCTTGGGCGATTGATTTGAGGATTATAGGCGCAAATATGACGGACAGCCCATCGGCGATAAATTTGATGCTGTCGCAGTTAGAATTGGCGATGCAGGACGGTCTGCCACGGGAACATTTGCAAAAACTCTTGCGCGATGCGCCACCGTCTCGGACATCTGTTACCGCAGCGTCAGCCGATCGCATAAGCTTGTTGATCGACGCAGCGGGGGTGGTTATTAGCCAAAACTCGGCAGCTGTTCAGACTTTGGGTCTGTCGCTGGGTATGTCGATCGCCGAGGTTGCTTGGTCCCCGGAATCGGCGCAATGCTTTTTTGACCTGATCGCTGGCTCGGATGCACCCGTGCCGTTGCCCGTCTCAAAATCAGATGGAAAAGCGGCCTTTTTGATGGGGATTAGAACCGAACAAGGGGGCAATATCGAATTATCCGAAGTGGTGCGTGGTATTGATCAAAGCTTGTTATCGGGGCTTGCCAGTTCCATTGGCTTGACGCGGTCAGAAGTGCAGGCTTTGGAAGGTGTTATCGCTGGAAAATCCGCCGAAGATGTTGCGGCTGATTTGAACCGCAAACCCAGCACAGTGCGCCAATTGATCAAGGATTTGATGGCGAAAATGGGGGTCCATACGCAGCAGCAGTTGATTTCGACCGTCTATTCTATGTCTCTTATGGCAAGGCGTGAACACAGTTTGGCCCAAGTGCGCGCCCCCAATGGCGACACGCCAAAAGGGGCCACGTTGCGGATAGCGACCACGGGAAAGCTGGGGCTTCATCAGATTGGCATTTCAGATGGCATGCCTGTTTTGCTGTTTCATGGGGCAATTTTTGGCATTGCAGGTCACGAAGGCCTGCGCGCCGCCGCCGAGATTTTGGGACTAAATATCATGGCGCCTGAACGGCCCGGCTATGGCCATACACCCTTACCCTCAGGGGGGGACGTCGTTGATCTTGCCTGTGATCAGGCGGTTGAAATCTTGGACACAATGGGGATCGATCGGGCGATCCTTTTGTGTCATGAAATTGGAACCCTCTATGGCGTTCGCTTTGCCCATCGTCACAAGGATCGCGTGGCTGCTATCGTCGCCGCCCCCACAACACCGCCCATGCAAAGCTGGTCCCAGACCGCAGATATGCCCAAACGCCACCGAATTCACGCTTGGGCTGCCCAGAACCTGCCCGAACTCATGGATAAGTTTGTCGGTCTGGGTCTGGCGCAAATCGCGCGCAAGGGCATTGATGTCTTGCCCAAACTGGTTTTTGACGGATGCGATTTCGATCAAAAGATGTTAATGCGCCCCGAAATGTCCATGGCTTTGCAAGAGGCGTTTTCCTTGGCTTGGGCGCAAGAGGGCGCAGGATTTCGCATGGATATGCGGTTGACCAATTTGAATTGGCAATCTGAAATCGCAAAGGTGCAGGTGCCTGTCTTGTGCCTACATGGCAAAGAAAGCCTGACCGTTTCAGCGATGGCGGTCGCAAGGCTGGCTGCGGACCTGCCATATGGCTATTTCCATCAGGTTGAAAATGCAGGCCACAGTATGCCGCTTAGTCATACTGCCTATATCTTGCGCCAAGTTTCGGCCTTGGCGCGAGATTGCGGTCTATCGCCCAAGCTGTGCGAGGCCCCCTCTCTTTTTGACAGACCCGTCAGCGTGACGGCGCGATCACAGCAATAACTACCATTTGGTAGTATTATATCATGCCTATAATCGACAATTGTTATACAAAAGATGATTCAAGGGGTTTGGCATGGCACATTTTTCTGTATCGACCTCGCTGGCGATCATGCGCCAGACAACGCCGTTTTTGGTGTTTCGCATGATCGTCTATTTTTCCATCGCGTTGGCCTATGTGCTGGCCACGGGGACGGGGGCAGGCATTGGTTATGGGATCGGTGGGTTTTGGGATGATGAAACCCAACTGACGGGCGCCTTTTACGGCGGGACGGCAGGTTTTGCCATTGTGGGGGCGGTGCTGTATTTTTTGCGCGAATATATCCTTTATATTGTCAAGGCAGGCCATATCGCGGTGATGGTTGAATTGCTGCAAGGGCGCGCGATCCCTGCAGGACAAAGTCAAATCTCTTTTGCCCGTGAGATGGTCACCGAACGCTTTGGCACTGCCAATATTCTTTTTGGCATCGATCAATTGGTCAAAGGCGTGATCAATGCGGTGAC
>CAWUUC010000098.1:0-5706 GCA_963924905.1 uncultured Paracoccaceae bacterium | reverse complement strand
TCGGCGGCGGTGATTGTGGCCACGGTGCGCGCCATGAAAATGAATGGTGGCGTGGCAAAGGCGGATTTGGGCGCGGAAAATGTTGACGCGGTCAAAAAAGGCTGCCCTAACTTGGGTCGTCATATTGGCAATGTGAAATCGTTTGGTGTGCCAGTCGTTGTGGCAATCAACCATTTCTTCAGCGACACCGATGCCGAAATTCAGGCGGTCAAAGAGTATGTCGCAGGCCAAGGTGCCGAGGCGATTTTGTGCAAGCACTGGGCGCAAGGATCGGCAGGGATTGAGGATTTGGCACATAAGGTTGTGCAAATGGCAGAGTCGGGTGCGGCAAATTTCGCCCCGCTTTATCCAGATGAGATGCCTTTATTTCAAAAGCTGGAAACGATTGCCAAGCGGATCTATCATGCAGATGCCGTAATTGCTGACAAGTCGATCCGCGATCAGTTAAAAACTTGGGAAGCGGCGGGTTATGGCCATCTGCCGATTTGCGTGGCCAAAACGCAATATTCCTTTACCACCGATCCAACGCAGCGCGGCGCGCCCACGGGCCACACGGTCCCCGTGCGCGAAGTGCGCCTGTCAGCGGGCGCTGGATTTATCGTGGCCATCTGTGGAGAGATCATGACGATGCCAGGCCTGCCCCGCGTGCCATCGGCCGAAGTGATCCGTCTGAATGCGGATGGTGATGTCGAAGGTTTGTTCTAAGTCTTGCTCGAACAAGGTGGTGGGGGTATGACCCCGCCACCACACAGGAGCATCGGGATGAAACTGCCGGCCGACTGCCTGACCATGCAAGATATCCGCGCCGAGATTGATCAGCTGGATGCCAATTTGGTCGCAATTTTTGCACAGCGGATGCGCTATATTGACCGTGCGGCGCAGATCAAACAGGCAGTTGGTCTGCCCGCGCGCATTCCTGAGCGTGTCGAAGAGGTGGTCGGGAATATCGCCCGTTTGGCCGAGGCACAAGGACTGGATGCCAAACTTTATGAAAAATTATGGCGTGACGTGATTGAATGGTCCATTGCGCGTGAAGAACAGACTTTGGGTAAGGATTAGACGAATGACGGCAAAAGTGATTGACGGCAAAGCCTTTGCGTCCCGAGTGCGGGCCGACGTGGCCGTGCATGTCGCAACGCTAAAGCAAGCGCATGGGATTACGCCCGGATTGGCCGTTGTCCTTGTTGGGGATGATCCAGCCAGCCGTGTCTATGTAAAAAATAAACATGCCTCGACATTAGAGGTGGGCATGAACAGTTTTGAGCATCGATTGCCCGCCCAGACCTCTGAGGCTGATCTTTTGACGCTGGTCGAGCAGCTCAACCAAGATCCTTCCGTTCATGGAATTTTGGTGCAACTGCCGCTGCCCGCGCATTTGAACAGCGATTTGATCATCAATGCGATAAACCCCGCCAAAGATGTGGACGGGTTTCACATTTCAAATGTGGGGCTTTTGGGGACAGGGCAAAAAGCGATGGTGCCTTGCACACCCTTGGGTTGTCTTATGATGCTGCGGGATCATCATGGGTCTTTGGCCGGACTGAACGCCGTTGTCGTGGGGCGCAGCAATATTGTTGGAAAGCCAATGGCGCAATTGTTGTTAAATGACAGCTGCACCGTGACCATAGCCCATTCGCGCACCAAAGACCTAGAGGCGGTCTGTCAGCGCGCCGATATTTTGATCGCGGCCGTTGGACGCGCTGAAATGATCACGGCAAAACATATCCGTGCAGGCGCGACTGTGATTGATGTCGGTATCAATCGGATTGAGCGTGGCGGAAAATCGGTGTTGGTCGGTGACGTTGACTATGCGAGTGCGTCCACAGTGGCGGGGGCGATTACGCCTGTCCCGGGGGGCGTCGGACCAATGACGATTGCCTGTCTTTTGGCCAATACATTGACCGCGACAGCCCGCGCGCATGGATTGGCGGAACCCAATGGGCTGACAGCCTGAGGGCGCTTTCGATCTTTAGTGATCAGAACCGTCCTGTCCGTTTCATGGGGGGCTTTGCCCCCCAAACCCCCCAAGGTATTTTGATCAGTATGAAAGCGTTGCGTCCCATCCCCGAGGTTTTGCGGGTCTGTTGCGCTATTTCGCTTGCCCAAACAGTGGCAACGGCCTAGGTCATAATTCATGAAAATGCTTTTTTTAGGCGATGTGATGGGGCGCGCAGGGCGCGCGGCAATCACCGAAATGCTGCCTGGTTTGCGCGCAAACTGGGGGCTGGATTTCGTCGTGGTCACTGGCGAGAATGCCAGCCAAGGGGCTGGTCTGACGAGCGATCATGCGCGCGCAATTTTTGCGGCAGGGGCAGATTGTGTTACCCTTGGTGATCATGCCTTTGATCAAAAAGATATGCTGCAGGCGATCGAGGCGGACGCGCGTATCATCCGTCCGATCAATTTTTCCAAAGTGGCACCTGGCCGAGGGGTCAAGATATTTGAGGCCACCCAAGGCCGCCGTGTCTTGGTGGCGCAAATCTTGGGCCAAGTGTTTATGAAACGCCCTTTTGATGATCCGTTCTCGGCAATTGAAACTGTTTTGAAAACGCATCGCATCGGGGCCACAATACAAGCCGCAATTATTGATATTCATGCCGAGGCCACATCAGAAAAAATGGCGATGGGACATTGGTGTGATGGTCAAGCCAGTTTGGTCGTGGGCACCCATACCCATGTTCCGACTGGTGATGCGATGATCTTGCCCAAAGGCACAGCCTATATGACGGATGCAGGGATGTGCGGCGATTATGACAGCGTGATTGGGATGGAAAAAATGGAACCTTTGCGCAGATTTATCACCGGCATGGCGTCGTCTCGATTTGAACCTGCAAATGGCCCTGCAACTTTGTCAGGGGTATATGTAGAAACCGACGACAAAACGGGCCTTGCAACGAAAGTACGGATGATCCGCCATGGCGGTAAATTAGAGCAAGCCGCACCATGAACCGACCATCCATGATGGTGATACTAGTCGCTATCGGCGTGGGCTGGGGGCTGACGCAACCGTTAGGGAAAATGGCGGCTTCGTCTGGACGGGGGGCCGTGGGGTTGGTTTTTTGGCAATTGGTGATTTGTGCGCTGGTCTTGGGCGCGTTGACCATATGGCGCAAAAAAACACCCCCGCTATCGCCGTCGGCGTTAAGGTTTTACGGGGTGGTCGCCCTTTTGGGCACCGTTGTTCCTGGGATGATCTATTATATCTCGGCGGCCAGATTGCCAGCGGGGATCATGTCAATTTTGATCTCCACGGTCCCCATGATCGCCTTTCCGTTGGGCGTGTTGCTGGGCACTGAAATCTTTCAGTGGCGTCGATTGTTGGGCCTTTTGTTGGGTCTTTGCGGGGTGCTGATCATCGTCTTGCCAAAGGCCAGTCTGCCAGATCCATTGATGGCAGCCTATATCCCATTGGCACTTATTGGCCCCTTGTTTTACGCGTTAGAGGGCAATTATGTCGCGCGCAGTCAACTGTTGGGGATGGATCCGATCCAGGCGATGTTTGGGGCCTCGATTTTCGGGCTGGTGGTGACCGCGCCTGTCATGTTTATGTTGGGTCAAGAATTTATGATCCGCAGTCTGGATGTACCAGATATTGCCCTTATCGCCAGTTCTGGATTACATGCGCTGCTTTATGCTTCATTTATCTGGCTGATTACCAAAGCAGGCGCCGTTTTTGCCACCCAAACCGGGTATATCGTCACAGTGGCTGGCATTTTCTGGTCCATGTTGATTTTGGGTGAACAAATGACAATTGGTATTTTTCTGGCGGCGGGTGTCATGCTGGCGGGCGTGGCGCTGGTGCAACCGCGCAGTTTTGGCTGATGGCTTGCATCCATAGATTGCGGCGCATATTTACCGATTTGAGATTGGGGATAGGTCATGTTCGGAATAGATCTTAGTCAAACTGCGCAGGCCTTTCTTGCTTTGACAGTTTTGGCTGGCATGATGACGATGTTCATTCGGGAAACCTATCCGGTTGAGGTCGTAGCCTTAGGTGGGGCCTTGGTCATGCTGATTTTGGGCATCTTGCCAACCCAAGATGTGGCTGGGGTTTTGTCCAACAACGCCCCATGGACGATTGCCGCCATGTTCATCATAGTCGGCGCTTTGGTCCGTACGGGTGTGCTGGATCGCGTCAGTCAGATCGCGACGCAACACGCCCGCGCGCATCCCAAAACAACTTTGGTCGTGATGGGACTGGGGGTGACGGCGGCATCGGCCTTTGTCAACAATACGCCTTTGGTCGTGGTCATGATGCCCATTTTCATCGGTCTTGCGCGCCAACTGCAGATATCGCCGTCCAAAATGTTGATTCCGTTGAGTTATATGACGATTTTGGGAGGGACGATGACTTTGGTGGGGACCTCCACCAATTTGGTTGTCGACGGTGTGGCCCAATCCAAAGGGATTGAGCATTTTGGCATTTTCGAAATTGCCCCAATTGGGATTGCCGTAGCTGCGGTTGGCTTGATGTACTTGGCGCTGTTTGCCAAACGGCTTTTGCCAAGCCGTGATTCGATGTCAACCCTGCTGACCGACCGTACGGGAATGAAGTTTTTCACCGAAGTGGCCATCCCCGAGGCCTCAGCCTTTATCGGGAAGAACCCATCCGAGGTGGATTTATTCACCAGATCGGGCGCGCGGGTGATCGATGTCTTGCGCGGCGACCGCAGTCTGCGCCGCGACATGGGATCGGTTATTTTGGAAATGGGCGATCGTGTGGTCTTGCGCACCGCGATGGCCGAGGTTTTGGGTCTTCGAGATGAAAAAGAATTGCGCCAAGTGGATGCTTTGGCCACGGTTCAAACCACCACCGTCGAAGTTTTGATCACCCCTGGCTGTAAAATGGTGGGGCGATCTTTAGGCCAAATGCGACTGCGTCGTCGTTACGGTGTTTATCCTTTGGCTGTCCATCGTCGAGACCGCAATATAGGGCGTCAATTGGACGATGTGGTTATTGATATCGGGGACACATTGCTGCTGGAAGGCGCCCTCGAGGATATCCAGCGACTTGCAACAGATATGGACTTGGCCGATGTCACCCATCCGACCGAGCGGGCTTATCGACGGGGCCACGCACCGATTGTGATCGCAGTCATGGTGGGGATTGTCATGCTCGCGGCAATGAATATCGCACCAATCCAATATCTTGCCTTTGTCGGCGTTGGGATCGTTTTGCTCACCCGCGCAATCGACGCAGATGAAGCGTTAGGCGCCGTTGATGGCCGCTTGATGGCGTTGCTCTTTGGCATGCTCGGTGTCGGCGCAGGCTTAGAAAACTCGGGTGCAATCACACTTTTGGTCGATGCGGTCGCCCCCTACATGATAGGACTATCGCCGTTTATTCTAGTGTTCATGATTTATGCGCTGACCTCAATTCTGACAGAGATCGTGTCAAACAACGCGGTCGCGGTTTTGGTCACGCCGATTGTAATCTCCTTGGCGCAAAATATCGGGGTAGATCCACGGCCCTTGATCTTGGTGGTGATGATCGGCGCCTCGGCCTCATTCGCGACACCCAGCGGCTATCAAACTAACACGCTGGTTTATGGGCCTGGGGGGTATCGGTTCATTGACTTTATCCGCTTTGGCGTGCCTCTCAATGTCATTTCAGCGATCGTCGTGACGATAATCGTCCCCCTTCTTTACACCTTCTAAACACGCTTTCAGACTGACCCAAATACCTCACGGGGGTGCGGGGGTGTG
>CAWUUC010000097.1:0-2922 GCA_963924905.1 uncultured Paracoccaceae bacterium | reverse complement strand
GATGTCGCCGTCAAAGTGTTGCGCCCTGGCATTGAACGCGCCTTTCGTCGCGATATCGACGCTTTTTATTTCGCCGCCCGCACGATTGAGCTGCTCTTGCCCTTTGCGCGCCGTTTGCGCCCGATGGACGTGATCGCCCATTTTGAAGGCGTGGTGATGGGCGAATTGGATCTGCGCCTTGAATCAGCCGCTGCATCGGAATTTGCCGATAATACGAAAATCGATGACGGCTTTCGTGTGCCTTTGCCACTATGGGATTATTCAGGTCGGCGGGTGATGACGCTGGCTTGGGCCGAAGGGATGTCGATGGCCGACAATGCCGCGCTGGACGCGGCGGGGATTGATCGCACCGAACTTGGGGGACGAGTGTTGCAATTGTTTCTCAGCCATGCGCTGCGAGACGGATTGTTTCACGGCGATATGCACCAAGGCAATCTAAAAGTTGCCGCGAACGGCGATATTATTGCGCTGGATTTTGGCATTATGGGGCGCATTGATGCCTATACTCGCCGCGTCTATGCCGAAATTTTGATGGGCTTTATTGGGCGCGATTATCGCCGCGTCGCCGAGGTGCATTTTGAGGCGGGCTATGTCCCCGCTGACCGCGATATCGACGAATTCGCCCGTGCCTTGCGCGCCGTTGGCGAGCCGATTTTTGGCATGGATGCCACGCGCATTTCGATGTCACGTCTGCTGGCGCATTTGCTCGAAGTGACAGAAAAATTTGGCATGGAAACCCGCACCGAGCTGATCTTGTTGCAACGCACGATGGTCGTCGTCGAAGGCGTGGCGCGCAGTTTGGACCCGCAGATCAACATCTGGCAGGTCGCAAAACCTGTCGTCGAGTCCTATGTCGCGAAAAATATTGGCCCAATTGCCCTTTTGCGCGATCTGGCCCAAACAGCGCGGATCATGTCAAGATTTGGTCCCCGTCTGCCCGCATTGGTCGAGGCCGCGCTTATCCGCCAAGCCGAAGGTCCGAAACCTATGCCGCAGCATAAGTGGCGCCGCATTCTTTTTGGTGCCGTGACAGCGGCATTGATTTTGGGATTAGGGATTTTGATTGGTCATAGCATCTGACCCAGCCATCCGCAGTGCCGTCACTTGGGTGGCCGCAACTTCGATACCGCCCTCAAGAACCAGCATCGTGCCATTCGCGCCACCTCGCGCCTCTTGGATGCGGGAATAGGATTGCACTTCGCTGGCATTGCCCGTTTGTTGATCACCGCGATAGCTTTCCAAGAGCAACGTATATTTGCCATCAGGCAAAGGCGTGCCATCAAAGGCCATTCCCTGCCAATCATAAGGGCCTTTGCCAAGACTGACATCCTCGCGGCCAACCACAACGCCTTGGGCATTACGCACAGATAAGACGGCGCGATCAGCACCGGCAGCGGATTCATATGTGATCGTGACAGGCCGATCACCCAGCCACACAGGTCCCGGCGCACGCGCTTCTTGTCCGACCCATGCGCCCAATTGCGACATACCCATAACGCCGAATTGCGCGCCCAAATCGCCCAAAAGATCATTGGTACGGACCTGCTGTTCTACGCCCGAAAACGTGGCCAATTGCACGGCAAAATCAGACGAATCCATCGGGTTGGTGGGATCTTGGTTTTTGATCTGCGTGGTCAACATTTTTAGAAAAGTGTCGAAATCTGAACTAATCACGCTTTTTTTGGCGGTCGCCGGTGTGGCGGTCGTTGTTGAAATCGAAGTGGTTTCCATATCTGGTTTCTCCAGTCAAAATTGCGCTAAAGGCGCAGGTTTAGATTGCGCGACGGATCACGCAAAACGGATTGGACAGGGGTTTGCGTGAGGGCGCGCGCATCATCTTCAGTTTGGGATGCAAACTGATTGGGGGGCTGCGCTGTGGCTGGGCCATTCTGATTGTGGCCCCAGTCACTGAAACTTAAAGACGCCCCCGCAAATCCTGCGTGTCGAAACTCTGCTGTCAATTGATCTGCATATCTTCGCAACAAATCCAGGGTTTCAGGGCGCTCTGCGGTTAATACAACCTGAACATGTTCGCCTTTTTGATGGATTTCGAATCGCAAATGGCCCAATTCCGCGGGGTTCAAAACCACCTCAACCGGTCCATTTTGGGCCGATTGTGCCATAGGTAAGATTTGGGCGGCCAGTTGTTGAGGGGGCATCTGGTGACTTGGCAGCAGTTGGGATGTAGGGGGAATCTGTGGTGTCGCGCGATCGGCCATGACGGGGGCAAATGGAGTGCTGCTATCCAAAATGGATGTGACAGCGATCGTAGGCAGTTTTTGATCAAGACCCATGGCGGTATCAACACCGGCCAATAAGACCTGTTTTATGTCCATCGCCCGATCTTTTGGCAGCGCGAGATCAGCTGTGGGGCGCAGGGGCAGTTCTGGTGTTTTGTTCGGCGCCGCCAAAATTTGGGTGGCGCTAAGCACCACGGATTGCACTGCGGTTGTCTGGGCTAGGGACAGATTGGGATGGGTCAGAATTGGTTTTGCGGATCCATCTGGGTCGATATCTGGAAGCAATTCGTCAGTCCCAAAGGGATACGACCCTGCGGCTGGATCGAAAACTGCGGCCGCTGAGACATCCAATCGCGTTTGAAATGCGGCCTCTGCAGGACTTGTCCCGCGCAAAGTTGCCCCATAAGGCAATGACCGAACAGTGCCACTTTGATCCGTGACAGTGTTTGCGTCGGCCTCACCTTGCATATTTGAGTCACGCTCATTTGAGGTTTCCGCTGATACCAAAACCTGCGGAAAACCCAAATTTGACCCCGGATCCGGGACTGAAATTTTTGGAACTGGGGCCAAATTGACATCTACTGCGGGCAGTTTTGGCGCAGTTGGAACCGATTGGGCGGCGTCAAAAGTCAATGCATGAGACCCTCGCACCGACATGGGGAGCAGATTGCCCGAAGCGGAT
>CAWUUC010000096.1:0-16539 GCA_963924905.1 uncultured Paracoccaceae bacterium | reverse complement strand
GGCGACACATCAACGCAGTTTGGATATAATCCCTTTGGAAATCTTTCAGACCTACGCGGCGGATTGATCTTTGGTCAGGCGCAAATTTCCATCTTCGTCGCGCATCAAATCCTCGATGAACAAGGACAGCAATTGCGGACGACCTGTGACACCTGCTTTGCGGTAAATGGCATTGGTTTGGGCCTTGATTGTACCTTCGGATGTGGTTCGAAGGCCTGCGATCTCGGCGGTGGACATACCTTTGATAGCAAACAAAGCGACATCTTTTTCAGCCTTGGTCAGCCCCCATTCGTCAAACCGTTCGACCATTACATCCATAAACGCCCCTGACGCCCGCCGCATTTGCAGCTGGGCGCGATCCCGCTGGCGGATCGTGCGCGCCAAAACATAAGCGCCCAAGATCACCCCGATAACCAGACCAAAAGCGGCAAAAATTTCCATAAACTCACGCCAAGCCCACGGCAAGGGCTGTGTCGAAAATCCGAAAAACGACGACAAGATGTCCGAGACAAAAAACAAGGCACAAAACACTTGAACACATAAAATAAGGATGATGAACGCGGTCTTATACACGCGCACCACCAAATATATATGGGTTCATATCACGAGCTTGGCGACACCTAATCATCATCACGACCTGACTTTTTCTTGTCGTCAGACTTGTCATCGTCAGATTTATCATCGTCAGACTTATCATCGTCAGATTTATCCTCGGACTTATCATCACCAGATCGATCATCACGCCTAGGTTTATTTCGTCCAAAGCTGCTTGAATTGTCGTCAAAGGTTGAGCGTGACGCGCCACTTGCACCGTTACCAGACGCATTTACTGCAGCTGCGATCCACAAATCGCGCAGAATCTCACCCGTCCGAGGGTTCAAAACGATCTCACGGACACCGTCTTCGTTGGTTGCGGTAATTTTACTGCGCCCCAACATTGTGGTGGTAATGGTCACGATATCATAGCCTTGCTTACGCAAATAAGCGACAACATCCTCTTCAAAGCCCGCAGCAAAACTGGGCGCAGCAAAAAACATTGTGCTACAAAAAACAATCAACTGTCTGCGGTTCATATCAATGTCTCTTTCAGCATGGGCAATGCTATAGCTTAATTTTGGCCCCCAGACAAATGCCAAGGGGCCGCAAGTCAATCAAGATGGCAAGGGATCAGTCGTCATTGTCGTCATTGCTATCGTCGTCGCTGCTATCATCATCCTTGCCATTGTCATCGCTGCTATCGTCACTGCGATCTTTGGACTTTGCGCGGTCGCGTCCGCTTTTGTGCCCACTATCATCATTGTCATCATTAGCATCGTCATCGCTGCTATCATCATTGTCATCATAAGCATCGTCATCGCTGCCAGAGCTGTTGTCGTCATAACCTTCTGAGCTGTCATCGTCAGAACCATCAGCACCGTCATCGTCCGAACCGCGGCGAGATCCACTAAAGTCACGGTTCACACTGCGCACCCGCGCACCGGGATCTGGCGAGACAATCGTGCCAATCGTATAAGTGCTGGTTTTGAGGGTTGCGCCCGTCGCAATGTCATACACGGTTTCAACACGTTGACCGTCTTTCACTGCTTCAACCTTGATTTGTGTCAGGCCCGACTTGACGGAAATATATGAATAGCCATTTGTTTGATATTCTGAAATCAGTTGATCTGTCGTGATCGCGCCAAAGGCCATGCTTGCCGATACAGCAATCGCTGCTGCTAAAACTGATAGGGATGTCATTTTCATCTTTTCAATCCTTTTGAATGATTTGTCCTTCGCCACCAGTGCTTTGGGTATATTGGCGATACCCCAAGCTAGCCCATCAACAGATCGCTAGATATTGATCACAGGTTTAATTTCGAAATTTAGACAGATGGTTTGCGCCTCTAAACAAAAGTTTATGGGCCGCAATCGCGTGCGCGCGACACTATTGGTCTGCTATATTTGACAGCAAATCCGTAGAAATGGTTGCCCGCGATACGATGGGCATTGCATCCCACATCGGATCACTCGGACCTGATAGATTTTGTGGGGCGATCAGCAATGTGATGACATTGCCAAAACCAGTGCCCGCTAAATTCACATGAAACAGCGGCGACAGGACCGCTGCGCTGATCAGAAAACTGCCCGTTAAGGCCAAATTTGCCGCGATTCGTTTCATTCTGCTCTCCGTGGCGTTCTGTACGCTGGACGGCATTTTCGCCTTAAAAGCAGTCTACGGAAAAATCATGGCAAAAATTTGGCTTTTCAAACTTTCATGTCAAAGCCCAAATGTTTGGCAACGGTGAAAATATCCTTATCCCCGCGACCGCACATATTCATAACGATGATATGATCGGCCGGCAGGGTTGGTGCAATTTTCATCACATGGGCCAAAGCATGACTGGGTTCAAGCGCAGGAATAATACCTTCTAGTTTGCAGCAAAGCTGAAACGCCTCTAGCGCCTCTACATCGGTGATGCTGACATATTGCGCGCGGCCCATATCGTGCAGCCATGAATGTTCCGGGCCAATTCCGGGATAATCTAGGCCCGCAGAGATCGAAAATCCCTCAAGGATCTGCCCATCATTGTCTTGCAATAAATAAGTCCGATTGCCGTGCAAAACACCAGGACGGCCGCCGGTCAGACTGGCGCAGTGTTCCATCCGATCGTCAACACCCTTTCCCCCAGCCTCAACACCAATGATATTGACGGATGGATCATCCAAGAAGGGATAAAACAGACCCATCGCATTAGAGCCGCCCCCAATTGCGGCGATGATCGTGTCTGGCAGACGCCCCTCCCCCTCTTGTTCGGGCAGTTGCCAGCGCACCTCTTTTCCGATGATGGACTGGAAATCGCG
This sequence comes from uncultured Paracoccaceae bacterium, assembly GCA_963924905.1. Taxonomy (GTDB): domain Bacteria; phylum Pseudomonadota; class Alphaproteobacteria; order Rhodobacterales; family Rhodobacteraceae; genus Cypionkella. Next base: position 13,698 of record CAWUUC010000096.1, on the reverse strand, counting down.
CACCATTGCAGGATAAGGATGCGGGCCAGCCACGGTCCCAATGCAATAGAATGTGTCGCGCACATTGGTCACCCAATCGCGCATCGCGTCATTCATCGCGTCTTTCAGCGTGCCCCGCCCAGAGGTGACAGGAATAACTTCGGCCCCCAACAATCGCATACGAAACACATTGGGCGCTTGGCGTTCGACATCATGAGCGCCCATGTAGACCACACATTGCAATCCAAATTTGGCGCATACGGTCGCCGTGGCCACGCCGTGCTGTCCCGCACCCGTTTCTGCGATGATCCGCGTTTTGCCCATGCGCCGCGCAAGGATGATTTGGCCCAAGACATTGTTGATCTTATGCGCGCCCGTGTGATTCAACTCATCGCGCTTCATATAGATTTTTGCGCCCCCCAAATGCTGGGTCATGCGTTCAGCATAGTAAAGCGGCGAGGGGCGGCCCACATAATGTTTCCAAAGCCAATCCATTTCGGCCCAAAAGCTGGGATCGGTTTTGGCAAACTCGTATCTCTCTTGCAGATCAAGGATGAGTGGCATCAGCGTTTCCGACACAAAGCGCCCGCCAAATTTGCCAAAACGGCCCTCTTCATCAGGACCCATCATAAAGCTGTTGATACCGTCTTCCATTGCGCACTCCCTATTTAAGGCAAATGTAGCGCCCTTTGGGGGCGGCGGAAAGGGGGGGGCTCGCCCCCCTCGCCGCAAATGCGGCTCACCCCTGAGGATATTTGAAAAGAGAAGAAACCAAATGTTAACCTTAACAGAGTATGATGGTTTGGCGGTACAGGGGGGGACCCCGATGATCGCAAGAGGAGAAGATTCCCTGCTCCATTGGCTTGGGGCAGGGCGTCATTCTTCTCTTTCTAAATATCCTCGGGGGGACAGGGGGGCAGACAGCCCCCCTGCTGGGCGTCAAAATGACTGACCTCTCACGACTATTGCGGCCAAAATCTATTGCGGTTTTGGGATCAGGCTGGGCGCTGAATGTGATCGAGCAATGCGCCAAAATGGGATTTGATGGTCGCGTTTGGCCTGTCCATCCAAGCAAATCCGAGATTGGCGGTTTGCCAGCATTTGCAAGCTTGGCCGATCTGCCGGATGCACCGGATGCGACCTTTATCGGCGTAAACCGTAATGCCACGATTGATGTCGTGCGCGACCTTGCGGAGATGGGTGCAGGTGGGGCGATTTGTTTTGCTTCAGGCTGGACTGAGGCCGGTGAACCACAGCTTCAGGCAGACCTTATCGAAGCAGCGGGGAAAATGCCGATCTTGGGGCCAAATTGCTATGGCGTGATCAATTATTTGGATGGGGCGCTTTTGTGGCCCGATCAACATGGCGGCATACGGGTCAAAAATGGCGTTGCACTCATCAGCCAGTCCTCAAATATTGTGATCAATTTAGGAATGCAAAAGCGTGCGCTGCCTGTTGCCTATGTGGCCTGTTTGGGGAATGCGGCAGTTGTTGGCTTGGCAGAGCTTGCCGGTGCATTGCTGGATGATCCGCGCGTGACGGCTTTGGGACTTTATATCGAGGGCGTTGACGATGCCCCAGCTTTTGCTGCACTCGCGCAGCGGGCACGCGGCATGGGCAAGGGGATTGTGGCGATTAAATCGGGTAAGACGGAATTGTCCCGCGTTGCAGCTGCTTCGCATACGGCATCTTTGGCGGGAGGCGGTGCGGCTTCCTCGGCGTTTTTGCGCCAGATTGGCGTGGCTGAGGTCAACACGCCTGCTGAATTGATCGAGACCTTGAAAATCTTTCATTGCCATGGCCCGAATATTGGAAAAAACCTGTGTTCGCTGTCTTGCTCTGGCGGTGAGGCAGGGCTTATCGCGGATTTAGCTGCCCCATTTGGGATTAACTTTCCACCTGTGCCTTTGGCCATCAAGTCGCGCTTGAATGAGATCCTTGGGCCCATAGTGACAGTGGCCAACCCACTGGATTATCACACTTTTATTTGGGGAGATGGGCCGCGTACAACGGATGTATTTTCCACCATGCTGGGCGGATATGATGCCGGGATTTACATCATTGATCCCCCCCGCAATGATCGCTGCGACCCATCGGGGTATCAGCCTGCACTTGATGCGATCGTTGCGGCCCAAACAGCCACGGGAAAAATCGCTTTTCCAGTCGCCTCTCTGCCTGAAAACTTTGACGAAACGATGGCGATGCGCCTCATAGATCAAGGGGTCTGCACGCTGATGGGGTTGGAAACTGCACTTGCTGCAATCCGTGCGGCGCAAACAGCGGCAGGTCAGCCTGACTGGCGCCCTATCCCCGCACAGGACGCGCGTGAGGCGGAAACTTTGACCGAAGCCGATGCGAAAGACCTGTTATCAAAGCTGGGAATTCCTGTGCCACGGGCCGTTTCAGCGTCGACATTGGCAAAGCTAAGGCCATTGGCGGCCATGTTGACTCCACCTCTCGCGTTAAAGGGTCTGGGCTTTGCCCATAAAACTGAGGCGGGCGCGGTACGCTTGGGATTGACGACGCTGGATCATCAAGAGGAAATGAAAGGCGCCACTGGCTATTTGGCAGAAGAAATGGTCACGGGCACAGTGGCTGAGGTGTTGCTTGGCCTGCGCCGTGATCCTGTCTATGGCATCAGCATGACCTTGGGCATGGGTGGTGTTACCGCAGAACTTTTGGCGGATACAGTCACATTGATCTGGCCTGCGACCGCAGATCAAATCAGCAATGCCCTGCAAGATTTGCGCCTTTGGCCCATTTTGGACGGCTATCGTGGACGCCCAAAGGCGGATGTGGCGGCGTTGATTGATCTGGCCTTGCGTTTGGGGAAAGCGATGGTTGACGACGATGCGTTAGAAGAAATTGAAATCAATCCGATCTTACTGCGCCAGAATGGTGCAGTGGCGGTCGATGCCCTGATCAGAAAGGTTTAACATGACCAGCCAAGGCCCCATTAAAATTCGCCAAGAAGGCGCAATCCTTGAGGTGACACTTGATCGTCCCAAGGCCAATGCGATTGATCTGGCGACGAGCAGGATTATGGGCCAAGTTTTTCGTGATTTTCGCGATGACGACCTGTTGCGTGTTTGTATTCTGCGGGCAGAGGGCGAAAAATTCTTTTGTCCAGGTTGGGATCTGAAGGCAGCGGCGGATGGCGATGCGGTCGATGGTGATTATGGCATTGGCGGATTTGGGGGATTACAAGAATTGCCCCATTTGAACAAGCCTGTGATAGCGGCCGTGAATGGCATTTGTTGTGGGGGTGGGCTGGAATTGGCCCTGTCTGCCGATCTGATCTTGTGTTCTGATACCGCAACTTTCGCTTTACCAGAAATTCGGTCGGGCACCGTTGCGGATGCAGCCAGCATCAAATTGCCAAAGCGGATTCCCTATCATGTCGCGATGGACCTTTTGTTGACAGGCAGATGGTTTGATGCTGTCGAGGCGAAACAATGGGGACTTGTCAAAGAAATCTGCGCGCCACAGGAATTACTGTCCAAAGCATGGGATTTGGCACGGCTGCTCGAATCTGGGCCACCCCTTGTTTATGCAGCGATCAAGGAAATCGTGCGCGAGGCAGAAGATATGCGCTTTCAAGACGCTATGAACCGTGTGACCAAGCGTCAGTTCCAAACAGTTGATCGACTTTACTCTTCTGAAGACCAATTAGAAGGTGCACGCGCCTTTGCACAAAAGCGCGATCCTGTTTGGAAGGGTCGATAATAAGAACCATTGTGCAATGCGCCTGCCGATAAGGTCTTGTGTTTTGGGATGGCCGCAATCAACCCTCAGTGGGCCGCCATCGCCTTTCGTTGATTGAAATGCATCTGTAAATTTACGATGCCCGAATTGATGGCTGCAGCCGAGTCTTTAATCTTTTGCAACAGACGAATGATCCGATCATGGCTTTCGCCAATCTGTTCCATTGTGGCAGCAATGCGGCTACCTTCGGCGCCCAAGCGCCCACTTTCGACCAAGCCCATCACACGAATTGTGTCTAGCCCCAACATCGACCGTCGAAGATCATAACTAGCAGAATTCAGGGCCGCTGAAGACCGCTGCGCAGCCTGCATAGCCGCCTTTTCTTGTGCGTCCAACTGCATCCGCAAGGCGTGTAAAATATCAATTTCGGCCGCTGCATCAAACCCAACATCGGCCAATTTATCTTGGGCAGAACTGTTTTCAATTTCCGCCTGAAACATCGACGCAAGCTTTGCTATATTTGCATTTTCAAAAGACTGAAGGCCCGTCTTGACAATATTTGCACTGCCCGACGCAAAATCGTTGATTTCCCCAAAAAGCGAGATCGAGGTGGCACTGTAGATATCAGACATTGCCGTCAATGGCCCGCCAGAGGGTTCTAGGCGTGACGCAATGATCCGCATATTGGTCGGCAATCCGCGCAATGTGGCAATCTGGGTCAACAGATCCCTTTGGTAATCAAAAATATCCTGAATGGCGGCGCGGATACGGTCAATATCGGCAAAATATCCCTTCATGCGTGGGTTTAGGTTTAGGCTGCGATGCCGAAACTCTTGACCAAGGGCATACATGGAGAAACTTTGGTAATCCGCGAACCCAAGCCCCTGAATATGGGCCATTAGCCGCGCCTCCGAGTCTTCGACAGTGATACCATCCGTCCGCTCTGCCTTGGACAGCTCTGCATAGATTGGCTTGATTTTTTCAAAAAAGTCGCTCGTCGGCTTCAGGCGCACAGAAATATACCCATCTTCAAGCGGCATAATCGTTGCAATTACCCAGTATCCGCGCCCATCTTTTGTTTTATTGCGGACATAGGCCACGACAGGTTCATCGCGCTTCATCCGATCCCACATGATGCGAAAAACGGATCGCGGGGTGTCAAAGTTACGCACGATCTTATGTGGTGAGCCGATCAATTCGGGCCATTCGAATCCAGATATTTTTTGAAAAACCGAATTGCCAGCTAGAATAACGCCGCGTTTGTCGGTCCGCGAATAGAACAATTCCTTCAGGTCAAAAGGCTGATCTTCAAGTTCTGAGATGGGATCGGTCGCATCGCTGGTCATGGAAATTGCCCTTTCTTGGTCATGACCTGTGTCTAGCGCCCTCTTCTTTAAAAAGCGTGAACGTCGCAACGGATATTTATTACTCACAAACGACATCTAATGTCGCCACAGCAAAAGGGGGGCGCCCGTGAACACTTTAGTCTGCCAATTGTGGAGGCAGGTATGACGACAGATTATATTATTGTGGGCGCGGGCAGCGCGGGCTGTGTTTTGGCGAATCGTTTGACCGAAAACGGCAAACATCGCGTGACCCTGATCGAGGCAGGCGGGACAGATCGGCGGTTTTTCGTCCATATGCCGTTGGGGTATGGGAAATTATTCTATGATCCCGCAGTAAATTGGGCCTATCAAACCGAACCTGATGCGGGCCTTGCGGGGCAACGCGATTACTGGCCGCGCGGCAAGGTTTTGGGCGGGTCTTCTTCTATCAATGCGATGGTTTATATTCGCGGGCAGCGCGCAGATTTTGACGAATGGGGCGCACAAAATCCAGGCTGGGGCTGGGCTGAGTGTCTGACCGCTTATCGCGCTATGGAAGATAATGAAGCAGGCGCAGACGCCTATCGCGGCGCGGGTGGCCCCTTGTTTATCAGCGCCAACCGCAAGGGTTTGCATCCTCTGGTGCAAGATTATATCGCCGCTTGCGATCAAGCAGGGCTGCCGTTTAATCCCGACTTCAACGGCGCCACACAAGAGGGCGCAGGGATATACCAGATGACGATCAAATCGGCGCGGCGCAATTCGGCGGCGCGGGCCTTTTTGCGCCCTGCCATGCGGCGGCCTAATCTGAATGTGATCACAGGCGCGCAAGTCACCCGTGTCATCATCGAAGAAGGCCGCGCTGTTGGCGTTGAATATCGGCGTGGCAAACAGACGGAAAGTCTGCGCTGCAGTGCCGAAGTGATCTTATCTGGCGGCGCGATAAACAGCCCACAATTGCTGCAACTGTCAGGTATCGGCCCTGCCGCCTTATTGCAAAGCTTGGGCATTTCCGTCGTCAAAGATAATCCCAATGTCGGGGATCACCTGAACGATCATCAGGGCATCAATTACACTTGGGAAATGAACGTTCCAACCTATAACGACATCTTGCGCCCATGGTGGGGTAAGGCCTTGGTGGGCGCGCAATATCTGCTGACAGGCGGCGGGCCCTTGGCAAAATCGATAAACCATGGCGGCGGTTTTTTCCGTACCAGCCCAGATTTAGACCGCCCAAATATGCAACTTTACTTGCAAGCGTTCTCGACACTTATTCCACGCGTGGGCGAACGTCCCTTGCTGACACCTGATCCTTTTTCGGGTCTGTCGATCGGCCTGTCAAATTGCCGCCCCACCTCACGCGGGCATATCAGGATTAACTCCAATAACCCGTTGGCCCATCCCATCATTACTGCCAACGCCTTCTCAACGGACCACGATGTCACAGAGATGCTGGCAGCCGTGAAATTCTTGCGCAAAATTGCGGCACAGCCTGCCTTTGCGCATCTGGTCAAGGCCGAGCTGCGACCCGGACCAGAGGTGCAATCAGACGAGGATATGATCGCAGATTTTCGGGCGCGTTCAGGCACAGTCTATCATCCTTCTTGCACGGCGCGTATGGGGCCAGATGCTGCCACATCGGTGGTCGATTCCCGACTGCGGGTGCATGGCGTGGACGCTCTGCGGGTGATTGACGCCGCGGCCTTTCCCAATTTGATTGCTGGCAACACGAATGCGCCCACGATGATGCTGGGCTGGAAAGGTGCTGAAATGGTGCTGTCGGACGCGCGCTAATCCCCTAGTTTTGCGTGAACCTCATCTAGATCAACTTCAGATGTGGGCATTTTGTTGGCTGGGTTTTCAAAGTCATATTTGAACAGTTGAAAATCGCGCTTATAAATTTCCCACATCAAATGCATTGACAGATCGTCAAAGTAATCCTCGACAGGGTGCAACCGTTTTGGCCCGTGCCCTTCGCTTTCATTAAAGCGCGGTATGGTTTTCAAGTCGATCGGATGTTTGACTTGGATCGCAGCCAGCACCTCATTCATGCCCGCATCAAAATTTTCGGTAAAGAAAATTTTGTCGTAGCGCCCACCATTGACGATAAACGTCGAGATATGGCCTGCCATTGCGGACCAGTGAATGTCAGGGTCCATTGGCTTACGCCAGCGGATCGTGTCGCGGGCAAACAATAGAAATCTGCGAAAGGACGCGATCTGATCAAACTCACTTTTGCCATCCTCGCCACCAACTTCGACGCCATATTTTTGGGTCAGCAAAGGCACCAAATTGCCCCGATAGCGTTTGCCATTGCGCTGAATACCACAGATTTTATCAAAAAAGCTGGACAAGATCCGCGTGTAAGGATTTCGAACGCAGGTAAAGGCATAAGAGGAATGGGATTTGACGTTCCTTTCAATGAACGCCTGACTGTCATCCATCGCCCATTTATGCATACCAGTCTTTGCATCATGGATATCGCCATCAAAAAATTGACCGTTGTCGCTGTAATACATGATCTGCCCTATCGTCGAGCAGGCGCATTTTGGAACGACCCGATACACTACACTTTCGCTATGTGTCATCCATGTTCCCGGGAAACCCATCACTCAACCTCCAAAATCTTAAACAAATGCCGCTATCTTCTCGAATGCCTCTGGTAAAAAGCAAAGAAACACTGTCTTTTCAATCTGCTTTAACGCTATTTTGGAAACAATAAATTTTCATCGTCAAAAAAGGGCCAAAATGGCACGTATTGCCTATATTTTTTTATGTCACAAAGACCCTGAAGAGATCATTGCCCAAGCCAAACGCCTGACTGCCGCAGGCGACTACGTTGCAATTCACTTCGATAAGCGCTCAAGCGCGTCTGATTATCACTCCATCGAACAGGCCCTTGCTGCAAATACCTCTGTCGTGTTTACCAAAAAGCGGATCAAATGTGGTTGGGGCGAATGGACTCTCGTTGAAGCCACCCTTTTGGCGATCACCGCCGCCGAAAATGCGTTCCCCAATGCAACACACTTTTACATGTTGTCAGGTGATTGCATGCCGGTCAAATCGGCAGAGCATGCCCGCGCATTTCTGGACAACGCCGATGTCGACTATATCGAAAGCTTTAACTATTTCGCCTCTGATTGGATCAAAATTGGCTTAAAAGAAGAGCGCCTGATCTATCGCCACTGGGTCAATGAGCGCAAATATAAGTCCCTTTTCTATGCCTTGATGAATTTGCAGAAACGTTTGGGCCTTGAACGCAGCGTTCCCGCCGACATTGCGATGCAGATTGGCAGCCAGTGGTGGTGTTTGCGACGTCGCACCATCGAATGGATTTTGGATTTTTGCAAAAAGCGCCCAGATGTTATCCGCTTTTTTCGGACAACATGGATCCCAGATGAAACTTTTTTTCAAACCTTGGTCCGCCATATGGTCCCAGACCACGAAATTCAAACCCGCACCCTGACCTTTTTGATGTTCACCGATTACGGCATGCCAGTGGTCTTTTATAATGATCATTATGATCTTTTGACGTCACAAGATTATCTTTTCGCCCGTAAAATCAGCCCTGATGCAAAACACCTTAAAGAGCAGCTGGGCGCACTTTATGGCAAAAAAAACGAGAAATTTGATATTTCCAACGAAGGAAAAAATCTGTTTCGGTTTTTGACAGGTCGTGGGCGCGTCGGCCGCAGATTTGCCCCCCGTTTTTGGGAAACCGAAAGCAGTATCGGTCGTGACAGAACGCTGTTGATGATCACTTGCAAGAAATGGCATGTGGCCAAGCGGTTGACTGAACGCATTCGCGCCCACACCTCTATTCCTGCCATAGACTATCTTTTCAATGAAGGATCAACCGACCTCCCCGACCTCGGGGGCATACAAACCACGGTTGAAAAGCGCACGCGTCACAGACGCGCATTGGTGCATATGCTGTTTGACAATTGGGACAGCAGCCATCTGGCATTGTGTATTGATCCGGGGAATTTGGACTTAATGCGCGACTTCTATAATGATCGTGGCATCATCAAATTATTAGAGATTCAATGTGAATTCAGCGAGTCTTACTTAGTCGGCCATGCAGAGCGCATGGGTTTGATTTCGAAAAAAACACCCCCCGAGACAATCGCCCGACTTTTGCCGACCATTCGCTATGACATCAAATTCGAATCTGATCACATCGAAGATGCTGATTTTGAAAATTTTTTTCGTGTGAACGAACGGGCGGATTCACAAAATAACATCGCAGCACTGGCGGCGTTTTTAGGCGTAGCACAGGATAAGGCCCATGATATTCTGTGTGATGATTCCCTTTTTCTGGATTGAACATGACCTATGATCGCACCAATATTTTCGCCCGTATTCTGCGCGGTGAAATCCCAAATAAAACGGTGTTAGAAACCGAACATACACTGGCATTTCACGATATACACCCCGCTGCACCCGTGCATGTTTTGATTATCCCCAAAGGCGCTTATGTTGATTTTTCGGACTTTGCAGCCCATGCCTCGGCTGAGGAAATTATGGATTTTCACCGCGCAGCGGCGGAGGTTTGTCATAAACTAAGCTTGATCAACGGATATCGTGCGATCACCAATGCGGGGGTGGACGGGATGCAAGAAGTGCCGCATTACCATTTACATATCATTGCTGGGCGGGTTCTGGGGCGTTTGGTGGACCCAGCCTAGGATCGCCGATAGGTGCCTGCGGCGCAGGTATTTGGGCCAGTATGAAAGCCTTGTGCCGATCGATATTATAAACGGCGAGAAAGTTTAACACGCGTATCGGGGCGGTTTTGATCCATTTGGGTTGGCCGCGTTTGCTGGATTAGGGATAGTCGTGAAAGGCGGGGCGAGCACCCCCAAAAGCGGCAATCGGACCACCTAAGGCAATCCGCGTATCGATATCGTTCAGAAAATTCCAAATGACATTTGCCAAGGCGGCGACGATTTTTTTGCCATGCCCCGCAGGTTTGATGATTAAATAATATCTTTGCTATGTGACAGTTTTTCAATGAATTCAGCCATACGTTTGGCCCGCGTTTCAGGGCGTTTAGCCGTTGTCAGTCGGTAATAGATGGCGTAGCGGTTTTTTGTGTTCAGTGTTGCATAATGCTCTTTTGCGGTGGGTGGCAGAGCATCTAGAAAGTCTTGCGGCACATCGGCACCCCGCCCACCAGAATAGGCGGTTTCCCAGCGGCCATTCTGCTGAGCAATCTGAACTTGGCGTAAACCCGCCATTTTCATGCGGCCAGTTTTGATCAGGTGATCAGCGTGTTGGATGTTCTTTTGGCTCCAAGCTGATCCCGCACGGCGAGGGGTGAAACGTTGAATATAACTTGTTTCATTCAGCGATTTTTTAACCCCATCGATCCACCCATGAGCCAAGGCCTCAATCACGGCCTCTTCCCATGTGATCGACGCCAGACCACTGGCTTTTTTGTGAAATAAAACCCAAACCTCGGTCTCGTCTGGATTGGCAGCCAGCCAGTTATGCCAGTCGGCAGGCGTGGCAAAGGGGATCAATGCGCCTCGGCCCAATTTTGGCCTTGACCTGCCTCAACGGTCAATTTTACCGACAGTTTCACGGCAGGATCGGCTGCGGTTTCCATAATATGTTTGGCCTGCATGATAAGGTCACTCGCGGCGTCTTGATCGACCTCGAACAAAAGTTCGTCATGCACTTGTAAAAGCATCTTGGCGGGCAGATGCGCGATCGCATCCGGCATACGGATCATGGCGCGGCGGATCACATCGGCAGCAGTGCCTTGGATCGGGGCGTTGATTGCGGCGCGTTTGGCAAAGCCCGCGCCCGGCCCCTTGGCATTAATCTCGGGCGTGTGAATTTTACGACCAAACAGGGTTTGCACGAAGCCATGGTCTTGGGCAAATTTGACCGTGGCGGCCATATATTCCTTGATCCCCGGAAAGCGTTCAAAATAGCGGTCTATGAAGCCTTGGGCCTCGGCACGTGGGATACGCAGATTGCGGGCAAGGCCAAAGCCTGAAATTCCGTAAATCACCCCAAAATTGATCGCCTTGGCGCGGCGGCGAATGTCTGATGTCATCTGCTCCAAGGGGACGTTGAACATTTCCGATGCGGTCATCGCATGAATATCAATGCCGTCAGCAAAGGCTTGGCGCAGGGCGGGCAAGTTTGCCATATGAGCCAGAATACGCAGTTCAATTTGCGAATAATCGAGGGAAACCAAAACTTTACCCTTAGGAGCGACAAAGGCCTCGCGGATGCGGCGGCCTTCGTCAGAACGGATTGGGATGTTTTGTAGGTTTGGATCGGTCGAAGCAAGACGTCCTGTCACCGCCCCCGAAATCGAATAACTGGTGTGGACGCGGCCATCATAGATGTGGTCCTGCAGTGCATCGGTATACGTCGATTTTAACTTTGCCAATTGGCGCCAATCGAGCACCAATCCAGGCAACTTATGTTCTGTTGCCAGATCCTCAAGAATATCTGCGCCTGTGGAATAGGCGCCGTTTTTGCCACGTTCGCCGCCTGGCAGGGCCAATTTATCAAATAATATCTCGCCCAATTGTTTGGGGGAGCCGACGTTAAAAGGTTGGCCCGCACCTGTTTGGATTTCATCTTCTAACTGCGCCATTTTCTGCGCAAAGGCGTTTGACATGCGCGAGAGCGTATCGCGATGGACGGCAATCCCCATCATTTCCATGCGCGCCAAAACGGTGACCAAAGGCCGTTCTAGGGTCTCATAAACTGTTGTTACTTGGGCGCGGTGCAGCTGTGGTTTGAACAACTGCCACAGGCGCAAGGTGACATCTGCGTCTTCAGCGGCATATTTAACTGCCGTCTCAAGAGCCACGCGGTCAAATGTGATCTGCGCCTTACCAGAACCGATTAGATCTTTGATTGGAATGGGCTGATGTCCCAGATATTTTTCCGACAGGGCGTCCATTCCGTGATTGTTCAAACCTGCATGCATCGCATAGGACATCAACATCGTGTCGTCAAAAGGTGCGATTTCGATGCCGTGACGGGCAAAAATCTTCCAGTCATATTTCATATTTTGGCCGATTTTCAGGATCGCTAGATCGGTCAGAACGGGCCGCAAGGCCGCCAACACATCCGCCAGCGGCAATTGCCCTTCGACCAAATCGCTGCCGCCAAACAAATCATCGCCACCTGACTTATGGCCCAAAGGGATATAACAGGCTTGACCCGCCTGAACACAAAGTGAAATCCCCACCAATTCTGCCCGCATCTCGTCAAGACTGGTGGTTTCGGTATCAATCGCGACATGGCCAATATCGACAATGCGATCAATCCAGCCCTGCAGCTGCGCCATCGTCGTCACGCATTCATATTTCGCGTGATCAAAAGGCAACTGATCCACAGCGGGGGCGGAATCATGCGCCCCCGCAACGTGAAACCCTGCAGCCTCAGAAATCACAGGTGCTGCAATTTTCAGTTTTTCGGCAACGCGGCGCGTGAGGGTATTGAACTCCATTTCGCGCAAAAAGCCCATAATCGTTTCGGGATCAGGCGCAGCAAGGGCCATATCTTCGATGGGGGCATTCAGCGGCATATGCGCGTCAAGACTGACCAATTGACGGGAAACTCGGATCAAATCGGCATTGTCTAACAAGGCCTCGCGGCGTTTGGGCTGTTTGATTTCACCAGCACGCGCCAAAAGACTGTCCAAATCACCATATTCATTGATCAACAACGCCGCGGTTTTCAACCCAATGCCAGGCGCACCCGGCACGTTATCAACAGAATCACCCGCCAATGCTTGCACATCAATCACACGATCAGGGGCGACGCCAAATTTTTCCATCACCTCGTCGAGCCCAAGACGTTTGTTCTTCATCGGGTCCAGCATATCAACGCCGTCGCCAATCAATTGCATCAGGTCTTTGTCAGATGAAATGATTGTAGCCGTCCCACCCGCCTCGCGGGCACGGCGCGCTAGGGTGGCGATGATATCGTCAGCCTCATATCCCTCGACCTCAATACAAGGCACGTTAAAGGCGCGGGTTGCGGCGCGTGTAAAGGCAAACTGCGGTCGCAAATCTTCGGGCAACTCGGGACGGTTGGCCTTATAAGCAGGGTAAATTTCATTGCGAAAAGTCTTTGAGCCCGCATCAAAAATCACCGCCAAATGTGTGGGCGCCGTTTCTTTTCGGGTGCTGGTCAGTTCCCCCCAAAGCAGATTGCAAAAGCCCGCAACGGCCCCCACGGGCATTCCATCTGATTTACGCGTCAAGGGTGGCAACGCATGATAGGCGCGAAAAATAAAGGCGGATCCATCGATCAGGTGCAGGTGATGCCCTTTGCCAAAACTGCTCATATCGGATCCTTGGAAAACTGCGGTCAGTGGTCGTCATGCGCGTGGGCGCGGTCAATTTCAAACACTTTGTCGCAATAGCCACAAGTCGCAGTGCCCGTATCTTGCGGAATCGACAGCCAGACACGTGGATGACCTAATGCACCCTCACCGCCATCACAGGCGACTTTCCAAGCGGTGACAATTTCAACGGTTGTGGCGGATTTATGATCCATGGGATGTCTTTCTGCGGCAAATTCAGGTTTGTCGCCATTCTAACCCTTTGTGCAAAGGGGGCAAGTGCTATACGGCGCGGGCTGCGGCGTTCTGATCAATCAAATAGCGTTGCGATAACGGAATGGCAGCCGCCCCCAAAGACCGCGCTTC
>CAWUUC010000095.1:0-2776 GCA_963924905.1 uncultured Paracoccaceae bacterium | reverse complement strand
ATTTACTTTCGCCAAGGCGTCTATCCATGGCCCGTCGAGAAAGATTTGGTTTTGGGCAGCGAAGGGGCGGGGGTGATCTGCGCCTTGGGTGACGGCGTGGATGGATTTCAAATCGGGCAACGTGTGGCCTATACGCTCCCCAACGGATCTTATGCCACGCACCGCGCTGTCCCGGCATCGCATGTCGTGGCTTTGCCCGATGATATCGCAGACGAGGTGGCGGCGGCGGTCATGCTCAAGGGGTTGACCGCGCATTATCTGATCCACGAGTCCTATGCCGTCCAAACGGGCGAGACGGTGCTGTTTCACGCCGCGGCTGGGGGGGTCGGTTTGTTGGCAGGGCAGTGGCTGGCCGCCAAGGGCGTGCACGCGATCGGCACGGCAGGGGGCGCAGACAAGGGGGCCTTGGCGCGCGCGCATGGGTTTCGCGATGTCTGTGATTATCAAGCCACTGATTTCGTAGCCTTTGTCAAAGAGGTGACCCAAGGCAAAGGCGTCAGCGCGGTCTATGACAGTGTGGGGGCCACCACGGTGATGGGATCGCTGGACTGTTTGGCCAATTTTGGCACATTGGTCTGTTTTGGCCAATCAGCAGGCGCGCCAGATCAACTGCGCGTCAGCCATTTGGCACGCGGATCTTTGCGCCTCACGCGCCCTTCTTTGTTTCATTTTGCGGCCAAACGGGATTGGTTGGAAAAAGCATCGGCGGATTTGTTTGCGATGATCCGCCAAGGTCATATCAAGGTTCAGGTGGATACGCGCTGGTCTTTGGATCAGGCGGCAGCAGCTCAGGATGCGCTGGCAGGACGCCAGACAACGGGATCAATCGTGTTGATCCCCTAAGCTGCGATCGGCAGGCTTGGTCATGCTTGTGACGGCCCCCAAATAGGTTTTGACCGCCAGTCGGATTGTTGCCTCGATATCAACGCTGGCATCACCATAAATTTGCTGGCGGATACCATGATAAAACACGGCCCCATGCATCTGCCAGACCAAATCATGTGGCGTCTTGCCTGTCGCTTCTAACCCAAAGGCCGCGCAGGTTTGCGCCCAAATCGGCTCCAAAAGCGCGGTTTCGACCCGCCGCAGATAGCGCGCATTTATATCCAATCCCTTGAGCCCTGCAAAAAAATAGATGCGCAGCCAATTGCGTTCAAAAACCACGCCCGTGTAGCTGTGATAAAACTGCAAAAGGCGGGATTCTAACGACTGGCTGTCATCGCACAAATTCGTTTCCCAAGTGTTTTGCCACCGATCCAGATAAACGGCGCGGTAAACCTCGTTTACAAGGTCATCTTTAGACGGGAAATAGCGGTAGAATAACGGCTGGGTGATGCCAATCCGCTTGGCCAAACCGCGCGTGCCACCATCAAATCCTTCGTCTGCGAAATATAAAATGGCTTCGGCCAGGACCTCTTGCTTGCGCGCCTCGGGCGATCTGCGTTTTGCGGCAGGCTTTGTTGCGGGCTTTGCGGCGGGTGGTTCGGACTGGCTCATCTTTTTTCACCTTTGCGCGGGGCATCACATCTAGGGCGTTGCGTGATGGATTTATTTTCTTTATCGTTTGATAAATAACCATACGGCAACGCCGTCACAATAGCGGGAGCATCGAAAATGGCAATGAAGGTCAATCGCGCCAAAATCTATGAGGCGGCGCAAGAATTATCGAATTGGGGGCGCTGGGGGCCAGAGGATCAGATTGGCACGCTTAATCTGGTCACACCCGCAGATGTGGCGGCGGCAGCGCAACTGATCAAACGGGGCAAAACCTTTGCTTTGGGCCTGCCTTTGGATGAAAAAATCCAATCCGGATTGTTTGGCGGGCGGTGGAACCCGATCCATCAAATGCTGGCCACAGGGACCGATGCGGTGGCAGGGGTGCAAGATGGCGATGGCAAAGCCTATTTGCGCTATGCCGATGATGCGATCAATTTACCGATGCAATGTTCGACCCAATGGGACGCGCTGGCGCATATCTTTTTGGACGATAAAATGTGGAACGGCTATCCCGCGACATTGGTCGATGTCAAAGGCGCGAAGAAGAACGGCATTGAACATACGCGCGACAAGATGGTGGGGCGCGGAGTTTTGTTGGATGTGGCCCGCTGGAAGGGTGTCGCGTCGCTGCCAGATGGCTATCCTGTGACCAATGATGATTTGGACGCAACCGCCGCCGCCCAAGGGGTGACGATCAAACGGGGTGATTTTGTGATTGTGCGGACGGGGCATCAGGAACGCTGCTTGGCCAGTGGGGATTGGTCTGGCTATGCGGGGGGCGACGCGCCCGGTTTGGCCTTTGAGACGGCCTATTGGATTCGCAAACATGATATCGCGGCGATTTGCGCCGATACATGGGGTTGCGAAGTGCGCCCTAATGAAACGGACGAGGCCAATCAACCGTGGCATTGGGTTGTTATCCCCGCCATCGGCATCACCATGGGCGAGATATTCTATGTCAAGGAATTGGCCGAAGATTGTGCGGCTGACGGCATCTATGAATTCTTCTTTTGCGCGCCGCCGATGAATGTGCCAGGCGGCTGTGGATCGCCGATCAACCCCCAAGCGATCAAGTAACTTTTATCACGGGGCGGCGGGGACCACCGCCGTCTCGGCCATGATGCGCGCCAAATTGGGATTGGTGCGACCGTCATGGTTTTGGCCCTTGGATGGCGCGGCAAAGATATAACTGCCAAGGCGGCGCCCCGTGTCAAAGGCAAGGGCCGCCGCCTTGCGACGCTCTTGATTGTAACGCGCCAAGGCCTCTGGGATAGTGCCT
>CAWUUC010000094.1:0-5894 GCA_963924905.1 uncultured Paracoccaceae bacterium | reverse complement strand
TTGGGTGAAGTGCCGCGCCTCAATACTGAATTTTCAATGGACGATGCCGCTGATGAAGCCATGATAAACGATTGATTTCGAACGGCTTTGACTGTCTATATGGTGCCGCGTTTTTTTGATGCTTGCAATGGGCCTGAGCACCTCAAATGGGCCGACTCAAGTTTTTGATTTGCCCACTAAACGCGATAGTGTCGAGCGTTTTGGTGTCATTTAGACGGCCTAGTTCGGTTTGCATTCGGCAAGGACTTGCCGTGATCCCAGCCATACAATACGCTGCTCTCTTATAGCGCGCTGGCTTGTGGATGGGCGTGTGGAATAGTCCAAGTTATTAATTTACTGTATTGATTGTGACCAATTTTATGACCAAGCTTCAATTAACTTTGCCGAAGAGCATTGATAGAGACCCTGATCACGTCTCAATTCGCATTCCTTATATTGATGGATTGCGTGCAATCGCAATTTTATCGGTTCTTGCGTATCATTTCGAATTGGGTGTGTTTACCAACGGATTTCTTGGTGTTGATATCTTTTTCGTCATCAGCGGTTATGTCGTTTGCAAATCATTGACTGACGCCGCGGAAAATGGCCATAATTTTCTTCCTTACCTTGAAAGCTTCTATCGCCGCAGATTTTGGCGCTTAATCCCGGCTCTTGCAGCAATGGTCATCATGACCTTGATGATTGCTTCCCTTTTTATTCCACCTGCCTATCTGAGCCGACATATTTTCTTCACGGCAGCCGCTGCGATGACTGGGACAGCGAACATTGTTTTGGCGCTGGCGAGTGGCACAAATTATTTTGATCAAATGACGGGATATAATCCCTTACTGCATAGTTGGTCGCTGGGAGTAGAAGAACAATTTTATGTCATTTTCCCTTTTATAATTTGGTTTATCGTAAAGCATCCTAAGTGGTCGCCAATCCTTCCCTTGCTGGTCGTTACATCTTTCCTGATGGCAATCTTTTGGTTTTCCAGCCAACCGACGTATTCGTTTTATTTGCTTCCTTTCCGCTTTTGGGAGTTGTCGATGGGTGCCCTAGCCTTTTGTTATGCACATAAAGCGCGTCATAGGCTGCCAGGATATATAGGGCATTTCGCAGGATGGACGGGTCTCTGCCTTGTCATTTTGTCACTTGCGTTTCCCGTTACAGTCACCACCCCCATCCCGGGGGCCATCGTTCCCACTCTTGGTATTGTTCTTTTGCTTTGGTATGCCCAGCCAAAAGATACAGCACCATCTTACAGTTCCGTCGCATTTTGGCTGTCATGGGATAAGCTCGTCTACATTGGGAAGATATCCTATTCGCTTTACCTATGGCATTGGCCGGTTATCGTATTAATGCGATGGACCATCGGCTATACTGAAACAACACACATGATATTTGCGGCAGTTCTTTCATTTTCTTTAGCAATGCTGTCATTTCATTTTATTGAGCAACCATTTCAGGCAACTAAACGCGCCCAAACACCGTTATTGCATTCTCATTTTATCTCGGTATCCGCCTTTATTGTCCTGCTGCCACTTATGGTGATTTTAGTTGGACAGGGAAGAGACTTTAATCTTTTCAAACCTTTAGGACAGCTTTCGGTCGTTCAGCAAGAGTTTGGCTGGGCTGCGACAGATTTGCCGACCTTGGGTCCGCAGATTCCCACGGCATCCAGTTCGTCAAAACCTTCGATCATTGTGATTGGTGACAGTCATGCAGCCCATCTTTCCGGCGCTGCGGCGGTGGTTGCTGCTGAATTGGGCATTGGTCTCGAAATTGTCGGGGGATGCGGCTATTCCCTACGGGCCCCTGTAACCAACCCAAGCTGCAAGACCACTCTCGAGAGAGCCCAAAAGGGTGACGTTGTGGTTTTCTCTGCCCTCAACATTCCGCGTTATGTTAATCAGGACGGATTAAAGCTACCGGAACCAAACTTTAGCAGTCCAACTAACATTCAATCGCAAAAAGATGCAATGAACCAGTTCATCCAAATAGCTCAAAGCCTAAGTGAAAGAGGTATTGCCCTTGTTTACAGGGGGCCTGAACCTCTTTTCCATTATATACCTTTCCGATGTTCGGACTGGTTTAACCGCATGAATGCGATCTGCAATGTTGAACCACGCGAAAGACGTGACGACTTGCTCGCACGTGCAGAGCAAAGCATTAAAAGTATCGCGATCGTGCAGCGTGAAATACCCACAATTGTCTTATGGAATGTCTTCGACATTTTATGTCCTGATGAAACCTGCGAAATCTACAACAAGCTGGGAAAGCCTCTATTTTTCGACCAAGACCATTTAAGCGGGTGGGGCGCGGAGTTGCTTGTTGAGTCTTTTTTGGAGACGGTTAGCGGCGCTTTGCATAAGCCTAGGATGTGATGGTGGTCGAGATCGAAATTAAATTTACAGCAATAGAACTAAATCCAGACCTCTAATGGGTTGCCAAACGTGCCCACTCTCCGCCTGTCGACATTAAAAATGAGACTCTGCTGTGTGAAGGAGAGCCGTCATCGATCCAATGATCGTTCCTATCCAATAATCCGAGAAATAGGCAGCTCAGTGATCTGGCGTAGGCAGCAACTCTTCTAAAATCTGCGGTATCTTTTGTTTCACCTTAAAAAAGCCTGCTGTCGCATGGGGCCAGATCGCTTTGTCCCAGTCGCGCTGCCATTCGCAAAATCCGATTCCTTGTTTGGCCAAGGACGGTGCTGCCTGATCGAGCCAGTCTTTCAGTGGGCCGCGCGTCACATATGGCGTTACAATCTGCTTGGCGCCGACGGACGCGGCCCATTTCGCCAAAGCTGCGGGGTCAGTCGCCTCAAGGGCGGTGCAATTGCCCCCAACCCGTCGGGCTGTATCTGCAAGGGCCTCGGCTTCAAACCGCGTGACAAGATCAGACACTGCCAAGGGCGAGCGCAGCGAACTGGCGGCCAGCGTGGCGGTGGCGCGCAAATCGAATTTTTCAGGACCGAAATCTTCGACACGGCAATCTTCATCCGTGATCAGCAGGGCTGTTGGCTGGTCAAGCTTTGGCTTCAAAACCACCCGTAATGGCAAAACATTGGGCAAACCATCGGGCTCGCTTGCCTCTAGACCGTGGGGCACTTTTGCCAGATCGTTTGGGCGGGGGGTAAAGCGCCCAGCGGTGAATGTGGCGATGTTCTGTGCGTCTGCCGGATAGGGTTTGCCGCGAGTGTGCAGTCCTGTCACCCAGCGCCAGCCCAGTGTATTTGACGCCGCGTCCCCATCCAGCAAATGTCGATAAAAGAAATCTGCCCCCAGACGCCATGGCAACCGTAGCGTAAAAATCCAAATCGATGCAAACCACATCCGCGCGTGGTTGTGCAAATAGCCTGTCTGCGCAAGTTCTGTGGCCCATGCATCAAAACAGGCAAGGCCCGTCTGGCCATTCATAGCGCGCTCGACATCGCGGCGTTGACGGCGATCAAGGTTTGCGATGTCCGCATCAAGTCCTATGCGGTAGCTGTCCCACACTTGTGGGCGCCGTTCCAGCCAACCCTTGAAATAGCCGCGCCAGACCACCTCTTGGATGAACTTTTCCGCCTCTTCAGCGCTGTGGTTGGCCAAGGCTGTTGCGACGATGTCTTGCTCTAGCACCAATCGGCGACGGACATAGGGCGACAATAACGACACCGCCTTATGTGCGCCGCTGCCGTGATCGGTGTTGCGTCCATTGGCATAGCGTCGTCCCATGCGTGGGGCGAAATCGGTCAGCATCATCTCGCCCGCAGCGCGGCTTGCGATCCAGTTCGTCATCCTAACCCTCCCCTGCTTACCCGCCGATAACGGCCGCCTGCCATTGAAACATTACGTTGGTGTCTGTTCATCCAGACAATAGGTCTCTACCATCGGGCGCAGCGCAACGCGCGCCTTCAACTTAGCCGCCATCAGGTACATTCCGCCAATCTTGCGATGCAAAAAGAGTGTCGCCGCAGGCGGCACATGGGCAAGGTCGCGGTCATTGCCAAAGGCCAATCCCATGTCACGCAACCGTTCCAAAACATCGCTTTTGGCGAAATCAAAGGGCCGATCTTGCCGCAATGGTGTCATAGCAACGTCGAACATAGATTGGATAAGCGCCTGATGATGGGGCGCAGTGGTTTGCCCAAAATAGCCGATACGCAGCATTGCGTTGCGGACGGCATCTGCCCCGCCGTCAAGGGCAGCCCGCGCAAGGGCGCGGAAATCATCAACCAATTCTGGCGCAATGGGTTGGACCGCACCAAAATCCAACAGAACGATCTGACCCGTTTTGGGATCATAGCGATAATTTGCAAGGTTAGGGTCGGTTTGCATGGTTTTGAACAAGAACAGTTCGCGCAGCACAAGATCGATCAGCGCGGTGGCAACACGGTCGCGGACTGTTTGGGGGGCGTCGATCAAACTGTCTAATGAAGCACTTTCTATAAAGCTCATCGCCAATACCCGCGATGTACAAAAGGCGGGATGCAACTTTGGCAAAACAAACATCTCAGACCCGTCCAACAAGTCCCTGAACGTTGAGAGGTTTTGCGCCTCGGCCAGATAATCGGCTTCGGCGTGTAACTGCCGCTTGGCCTCGGCCATCAAGGGCGTCATATCCATTCCTTGCGGAACCAATCCAGGCAGACGCATCAGCGTCGCCATATTATCAATGTCGCTGTCGATGCTGTCACGGACCCCAGGGTATTGCACCTTGATGGCCAGATCTTGGCCATCATGCGTCTTGGCCCGATGCACTTGCCCGATTGAGGCTGCCGCAAAAGGCCGTACATCAAAGCGTGCAAAGCGGCTGAGCCACCCCGAACCCCATTCCGCATTCAGGGTGCTTTGCAACTGCTTTGGCGGCATATGGCGGGCATCATCGCGCATTCGACCCAAAATAGCGGTCAATTCAGCGGGCAATATCACCCCGCTGTCCATTGACAACATCTGCCCCATTTTCAGCGCAGCCCCCCGCAAATGCGACAGCCCATCTGTAAGGCGCAAAGTATTTGCAGGGGTGAACAGCAGTTCGGACAAATCGGGCCGCCTGCCACTGGCTAGGTCACGCAATCCCCCCGCCGCCACGCCCCCCAAAATTCCTGTCGCCAATCGGCCAAATTGCAACAAGCGCAGGGCGCGTCCCGTTGGCACTGCAGAACCATCTTTTTGCTCGTCAGCCCGCATAGTGGTCTCCAAGTTTAGCCCCAAAGCCTTGGGTTGCTGGATATGCAAACTTGACCGATGGGTCGCAAATCACGGCCTTGGCCCGCATCCAGCCAACGGCAATCGCTGTTTTGAAACTCAGATGCGCTCTCCGCATCGCCCCGCCATTGTTCAGGGCGCAGCGACCCACCTTGGCGCAGAGGTCTGACTCTACCATATGACGATTGAACGTTTCTGCGCGGATTTTCATAGGCCCTAGCTAGGCCTTTGGCGCGCGAAGTCCAATCAAAGACGGGCAAAAAATATCATCACCCCTCGTGTTAAAATTGCGCTTCTGGGCGACCGCAAAATGGATCGACAGGACTTTTGCCCAAAAACGGCGCGCGTCCCAAAAGACACTCTAAAACGGCCTCTTGCATTGAATGCATGGTTGCATAGGCGTTGATCACGCAGGGCGCAGACGGTGCATCATAAAGGTAATGGGGATACCCAAACGATAACAGCACTGTTGGAACGTCATACCATACCCGCTTCATCGCGCCAAACATCCCGCCTGCCAGTCGGTTCCAATCGAGAAAAATGCGACCACGGGTCAACAAAGTTTCTTCGCCCATCAGATAGATCACAAGATCAAAATCCAGTGGGCTTTGTTGTTGGTCGGGATCAAATAAGGTGATGTGAAATCCTTCTTTTTCCAGCATCTGCGGCAAGGCAAATTCGGCCTGCATCCCCCGCATGGGTTGCACAACATCCGTGGTA
>CAWUUC010000093.1:0-3902 GCA_963924905.1 uncultured Paracoccaceae bacterium | reverse complement strand
GCACACGGCGCTTAAAAACTCTTTGTTTATTGCGGTCTCTTCGGCGATTTTATCGACCTGCTTGGGGATTTTCGCCTCGCGGGCGTCAACGCGGTATAAATTTCCGCTCAAGGGGGGAATTATGGGCATGATTATGCTGCCCTTGGTCTTGCCCGAAATTATCTTATCCGTTGCGATTTTGGTGGTGTTTTTGGCGCTGAATGTGCCTTTGGGCCTGATGACCGTGATTTTGGGCCATGTATTGGTGTGCACGCCGTTTTCGGTGGCGATCCTATCGGCGGCCTTTCAATCTTTGGATCAATCTTTGGAAGAGGCGGCTTATGATTTGGGCGAAACCCCTGTCAGCACCTTTCGCTTGATCATCCTGCCATTAGTGGCACCTGGGATTATTTCCAGCTTGCTGATGACATTCACCATCAGTTTGGATGAATTCATGATGGCCTTCTTTCTGGCGGGCACAGAGGTGACGCTGCCCGTCTATATCTTCTCGCAGTTCCGCTTTCCCAAATCTGTGCCTGTAATCATGGCCTTGGGAACGCTTTTGGTGCTGTTGTCGATTCTTCTTTTGACCATTGCGGAATATTATCGTCGCCGCGGCATTGCCCGCACAGGCGCAAAAGATACTGGGGGCTTCCTATGACGTCTGACAAACCAACCATGATCGAGTTTAAGGAAGTCCATAAATATTACGGCGATTATCACGCCTTGCGCGGCATCAATGCCACGATCCGCGCGGGAGAGTTCTTTTCGCTTTTGGGGCCATCGGGCTGTGGCAAGACCACGCTGTTGCGCACCATTGCGGGATTTGAAAGCATATCGGAAGGCGCTGTGATGCTGGCGGGGCAGAATATGGCCAATGTCCCCGCCAATGAGCGTCCTACAAATATGGTGTTTCAATCCTATGCGATTTTTCCACATTTGACGGTGGCCGAAAATGTTGGCTTTGGGCTGCGCAAAGATCCCCGCAGCAAGGCTGAAAAGTCCACGGCTGTGGACGAAGCCTTGGCGATGGTGGGGTTGACGGGCTATGGCAACCGTGCGGCCCATGCGCTGTCGGGGGGCCAACGTCAACGCGTGGCGCTCGCGCGTGCGTTGATTTTGAAACCCAAGGTTTTGCTGTTGGACGAGCCGTTGTCGGCCTTGGACAAAAAGATGCGCGAACAAATGCAGGTCGAATTGATCAAACTGCAACGCCAAGTGGGCATCACCTTTATTTTGGTCACCCACGACCAAGAAGAGGCGCTGGTGATGTCGGACCGCATTGCCGTGATGTTTGAGGGGCAGATTGCCCAATTGGCTGATCCTGAAACCCTGTATCGCCGCCCTGCCACGCGGCAAGTGGCCAATTTCATTGGCACGATGAACTTTTTGCCCGCCGAAATTCTGTCAGAAACGGGCAGCAAGGTTGAGGTGAACGCCCAAGGCTTTGGTCGCGTTACCTTGGACGCAGATCAAGTGATGGGATCAAGCGCCAGTGTCGATGGCGCCTCTGTGGGCTTTCGCCCTGAAACACTGACCATCCTCTTTGATGGTCAAGCCGCATCCGATCGCGAAACCGCCGCCACCGTTGAAGAGGTGGTCTATTACGGCGACATGACCTATTACGACATCAAATTAGATGGCTGTGATCTGCCGATGCGGTTGTCGATGCGCAATGTCTTTGGCCGTCCTGTTTTAGACATCGGCACGAAAACCCGTGTCGCATGGGCACCAGGTGCCTTGGTCCTATTCCGCTAAAATTGACGAATTTTCGGCCCACCGACGATCTTTTCGTCAATCTTCCCGATAACATCTGTTTCTTTGCCGATGTAATCGACCGAATTCAATATTTTCTGCATCACGGCGATGCGCGTCCGCAGTTTGTCATCCGACAAGATCACTGTCCAAGGTGACGTTTTGAAATTCGATTTTTCCAATGTCTCATCAATGGCGGCGGTGTATTCATCCCATTTGGCCAGCCCGTCCACATCAATTTGCGACAGTTTCCACTGTTTTAACGGGTCTTTTTCTCGGTCCAAAAAGCGTTGCAATTGTTCTGCCTGACCAACTTCTAGCCAGAATTTGATCAAGATAATGCCTTCATCCACAAGCATATTTTCAAAATCGGGCAATTGGCGAAAGAACTTTTCGCGCTGCTCTGGTTTGCAAAAGCCAAAGACCTGTTCGACCACGCCGCGATTATACCAGCTGCGGTCAAACAGCGCGATTTCACCTTTGGCGGGCAGCCAGTCGATATAGCGTTGGAAATACCACTGACCCGCCTCGCGCTCGGTAGGTTTGGACAAGGCCACTACGGCGGTTTGGCGCGGGTTCATATAGGCGCGCACCGTGTCAATCGCGCCACCTTTGCCCGCCGCATCGCGGCCTTCAAAGACGATAACGATCCGCTTGCCACTGGCACGCACATCGGCCTGAAGTCGCGCCATCTGGATTTGCAGCGCCGCAATCTGGGCAGAATATTCTTTCTTCTTCAGTTGTGTCCTATAGGGATATTTTGTCCACAGAATTTCATTTTTATCCGCGTTTTCAAGGGTATCGCGCACAGATTTTGGCGCGTCGTTTGCTGCAAATTTGCTGATCGCACCGTCAAATGGCAAGTTCATGATATCTCCTTTTCAGGCAATATGGCAGGTTAATCTAGGGTTGCAAAGCCGCGCGGTCAATCGCGGCAATCACTTGGGTCAGATGGCTGTGATGGGGCATATGGCCCGCACCTGTAATCACGGTCAAATTTGCATGGGGATGGGCTGCGGCAAAGGGGGCAGCGTGGATCGTCAAGGGCACGATCGTATCTTGATCGCCATGGATCAATTCAATGGGCATCTGCAATTGCCCGTAACGGTCCATTTGGCCGTGAATATCGGTCAAAAGATGGTTGACTTGCGCGGTATTGGCCCGCAGCGTCGTGACGCGCAACGTCAGCGCAGCCCCCATCTGCGCCATATAATCATCGGGCGCAGGGGCAGGGGCAAAGACGCCGCGTACGGCCTTATTCACATAGGATTGCGGCACAAAGGCAGCCGCAAGCGGGATCAAAAGCCCCGCACCCATCGCTGTATCCGTGGCGCGATACCAAGGATCCAACGCGCCTGGCCACGGCAGACTGGGCGCCGAGATCAGTACCAAACCAGCAGGGGGGGCCTGCAGCGACCATGCCAAGGCCACCGATCCACCATAACTGTGACCAACCAAGATGAAATCCTTGATGCCCAATTGCGCCACCGATGCCCGCAAATGCGCCGCATTGGCGTCAAGGTGGTCATTCTTGGCAATCGGGTCAGAATAGCCATGCCCCGGTCGATCAAAGGCGGTCACACGATAGCGCCCATCCAGCGCCGCACGGATGCCAAATTCCCATTCCCGCAAATTCCCAGATGCGCCATGCAACAAAATGACATCCGGGCCAGACCCCGTCTGACGGTAATGCACCTTTGCCCCCGCCACGGTGATGAATTGTCCAATTGGGGGAAAGGCCGCCTCATAGGATTGACGTCGATCTGCCAGCTGCCAAATCATCACCAAGAGCAGCCCGCCAAAGGCAATGAAACTAATCGCCAATTTGCGCCATATCATAGGGGGTTGATTGATATATCTCATTGATCCAATTGCCATAAAGCAAATGCGCGTGACTGCGCCAGCGGTTCACAGGGGGGCGCGCGGGATCATTTTGCGGGTAATAGTTTTGCGGAACATTGATCGGCGTGCCATTGGCGATATCGCGGTCATATTCTTGTTTCAGCGTGTCGCTGTCATATTCAAAATGATTAAAGATATAAAGCGCACGGTGATCAGGATCATTGACCAAACATGGTCCCACCTCGGCACTGCCCAAAAGCGTGGTCAAACCGGTGGCCGCGTCAATTTCATCTTGGCGCATCTCGGTCCAACGACTGACAGGAATG
>CAWUUC010000092.1:0-4070 GCA_963924905.1 uncultured Paracoccaceae bacterium | reverse complement strand
CGGCAATCTGAAACGCAAGGCCCAGCGCCGCCGCATAGCGTTGCAAAGGTGCGGCATCCACATCCGCCATCACTGCGCCCGCGGTCGCTGACCAGCTGATTAAGGCCCCCGTTTTACCCGCCTGCAAGGCCGTGATCTGTTCCAAGTTCAGCGGCTGCATCGCCGTTTCAGCCGCGATGTCCAAGGCTTGACCCAAAACCATGCCTTCGGCCCCCGCGGCCCGCGCCAATCCCTGCACGAGTGCCACTCGCACCGCCGCATGGCCGATCGCGGGGTCACACAGCATCTCAAATGCCAGCGTTTGCAACGCATCCCCCGCCAGGACCGCTGTTGCCTCATCCCATTTCACATGAACCGTTGGCTGACCGCGCCGCAGATCATCATCATCCATACTGGGTAAATCATCATGAACCAAAGAATAGGCGTGCAGCATTTCAATAGCTGCGGCCGCAGGCAAAGCTGCATGATCCGCAATCCCCAGCATCCGCGCCGATTCCATCACCAAAAATCCGCGCAACCGTTTACCGCCCGCCAAAGCATAGCGCATTGCAGCCAAAACAGGTTCTTCCGCCTTGCCATCAAACCATGCGTCACAAAACGCGCCGATCCGCAGCGCATCTGCGCGCAGTTGCGCGTCGAAACTCACATCCCCTCCACAGGGGTCACCCCCACGGCGCGCCCTTCGGCACTGCGTATCAACTCTACTTTTTCTTCGGCATCTTTCAGTTTGGCCGCACAATGCGACTTGAGTGCTGCCCCACGTTCATAAAGCGCAATGCTTTGATCTAAAGGCACTTCGCCGCGCTCCAATTGACTCACCACGGTCTCAAGGGCTGCCATCGCCTCTTCAAAACTCATCTCACTGACCGCTTTATCGCTCATCCGCGCCCCTCCAATACTGCCACATGCGCGCGCACCGAATGCTCTAACGCTGTCAAATCATAGCCCCCCTCAAGACAGGATACCACCCGCCCCGCGCAAAACTCTGCCGCGATATCGCACAGGTTTTGTGTGATCCAAGCATAATCTTCAGTGGTCCAGCCTAAGCCCCCCAAAGGATCATCTTCATGGGCGTCAAAGCCCGCCGAAATCAGAATCATTTGCGGTGCAAAATCGCGCACGGCGGGAAAAACCACCCCTTCATAGGCGGCCCGCATGGCCGTGCTACCACCCCCCGCCTGCAAGGGAATGTTCACCATCTGCCCATGCGCGCCCCGTTCATCTGCCGCCCCTGATCCGGGATAAAGCGGCATTTGGTGGCTTGAGATGAACAAACACCTGCCCTCTTCCCACAGCAAATCTTGTGTGCCATTGCCATGATGCACATCAAAATCAACAATCGCCACACGATCCAGTTGATCCAAGGCGCGCTTGGCTGCAATTGCGACGTTGCCAAACAGGCAAAACCCCATGGCCGATCCGCGCTCGGCATGGTGACCAGGTGGGCGTGCTACGACAAAGGCTGTCTTGGCCTCGCCTGCAATCACGGCGTCAACAGCTGCGACCGCGCCCCCGACGGCGCGTAAGGCCGCCTCTAGTGTGCCTGCAGATTTATGTGTGTCGGGATCTAACATCCCCAAGTCCGCCGCAAGAACATGGGCCAAATAATCCCGCGAATGACATCGCAAGATATCAGTCTCGGCGCAAAGTGGACTGTTGCGCCTGATCCCCGCAGAGCCTGCTAGGCCGCGCTGGACCGCAGCTAAACGCGCAACACGTTCGGGATGCCCTTCTGGCGTCACATGTGCGGCACTGGCCACATGGCTAAAAATCAACATGGCTTTCCCCGTTGCCCAAATATCCATAGATCCCGCCAAGGATGACGCCCCCAGACGTATCCGATCGCACCCTAATCAGGCTGCAACATATATCCCTCACCGCGCACCGTCTGCAAATATCGCGGCTGTTTGGGATCTGCCTCGATCTTGCGGCGCAGACGGGTGATTTGGACATCCACCGCGCGCTCTGCCCCTCCGTCATCGCGTGGCATATCGCCCACCAACATATCGCGGCTCAGCGCGACCCCGGGCTGGCCAGAAA
The DNA here is from genome assembly GCA_963924905.1 of uncultured Paracoccaceae bacterium. Classification (GTDB taxonomy): domain Bacteria; phylum Pseudomonadota; class Alphaproteobacteria; order Rhodobacterales; family Rhodobacteraceae; genus Cypionkella. Next base: position 2,030 of record CAWUUC010000092.1, on the reverse strand, counting down.
AAACCCGCATAAGAGCCGCCTCTGTCAGCGTCAATCGCACCAAATCCGCCCCATGCCACAACTCGCCGCGATCCAAATCATAGCGCACTGCGCCCATATGCAAAACACGCGGCACCGCTTGTTGTGCCAAAACAGGCGCACGGCGCAAAATCGCGTTAATCCGCATCAACAATTCTTTCGGCTCAAAGGGTTTGACCAGATAATCATCCGCCCCTGCCTCAAATCCTTCAATCTTGTTGGCCGTCTCGCCCTTGGCCGTCAGTAACAAAATCGGCATCGTAGAGGTTTTTCGGAAATCGCGCGTCAGCGACACGCCATCTTCGCCCGGCATCATCACATCCAAAATCAACATATCAAAATCCAGCCCCGCCAGAATCCGCCGCGCATGGGCCGCATCACGCGCCGTTGACACTAAAAATCCAGCACGGATCAGAAATTTTTGCAGCAGGGTGCGGATACGCTCATCATCATCGACCACCAACAAATGCGCTTGCACATCACTCATGGGCTGGTCTCCTTCAGAAATTGTCGCCTTTGCTCGCTGTCCATCATCGCCTCTAGCACAGTGCGAAACCCTGCCACGGCCACTGGCCCCGCAGCGCGATAAGCCGCGCGCATCCTTGCGCGTTGGGCATCAGACAAGCTGCGCTCTAGCGCCGCACCTTTTTCAGTTAGATACAAATGCCGCTCGCGGCGATCTTTCTTGCCGACCTTTGCCTCGACCAAGCCATCGTCAAACAGGCTTCGCAGCACACGATTCAATGATTGCTTTGTCACGCCCAAAATGTCCAATAAATTTCCCACCGTCGTCCCGGGACTGCGATGGATAAAATGCAACGCACGATGATGCGCGCGCCCGTAGTCTAGCCCATCTAAAATCCGATCTGGGTCCGAGGTAAACCCCCGATAGGCAAAAAACATCGCCTCAATCCCCTTACGCAGGTTCTCGTCGGTCAGAAATAGCAGGCTTTCGCCCCCAGAACTGTTTTCGGCCATGGGACCCTCCTCGTCCCAAGTTACGTCAGCCTTGTTGACATTCCAAGTCATAACTGATAGTCAGCGAACGATTTGACGCAATATTATGTCCGAAATGGACCTATTATGCGCAACATTCGCAAAATTCAGGAGGATGCGATGGCTGGTGGCTATGATGATCGGGACGGCTATATTTGGATGGACGGCAAGCTGGTAGAGTGGCGCAGCGCCAATGTCCATATTCTGACCCACGCGTTGCATTACGCCTCTTCTGTGTTTGAGGGCGAACGTTGCTATAATGGTAAGATTTTTAAATCAGTGGAACATTCCGAACGCTTGCGTAAATCGGGCGAACTGCTTGATATGCCGCTGCCCTATTCGGTCGCAGAAATTGAGGCCGCCAAAGAGGCAACACTCAAGGCCAATAACCTGACAGATGGCTATGTGCGCGCATTGGCTTGGCGTGGCGCAGGCGAAGACATGGGGGTCGCAGCCAAACGCAACCCGATTCGCATGGCCGTGGCTGTCTGGACTTGGGGCAACTATTATGGCGACGCGAAAATGAAGGGGGCGAAACTGGATATCGCAAAATGGAAACGCCCCTCGCCCGAAACCATTCCCCATGCAGCCAAAGCCGCAGGCCTTTATATGATCTGCACCATGTCCAAACACGCCGCCGAAGCTAAGGGGTGTTCTGACGCGATGATGTTCGACTATCGCGGCTATGTCGCCGAGGCGACGGGCGCGAATATCTTTTTTGTTAAAGATGGTCAGGTCCATACGCCCCTACCCGATGCATTCCTAAATGGTATCACCCGTCAAACCGTGATCGGTATGCTGCGCGACAAAGGCATCACCGTTAATGAGCGCCATATCATGCCCGCCGAGTTGGAAGGGTTTGAACAATGCTGGCTGACTGGCACTGCAGCCGAGGTGACCCCCGTCGGACAAATCGGTGATTATAATTTTGAGGTTGGGGCGCTGACCCAACAAATCGCCGCCGATTACGAAAAACTAGTCCGTGCTTAAAGACGACACAGGCCCATAGCGCAATA
>CAWUUC010000091.1:0-5151 GCA_963924905.1 uncultured Paracoccaceae bacterium | reverse complement strand
TTTCTATCATATCAGGCCAATTCAGCCCTTTTTCAACACGCGATTGCCCAGCACTTCGGCAATTTGCACTGCGTTCAGGGCCGCGCCTTTGCGCAGGTTATCCGACACGCACCACAGGTTGATGCCGTTATCAATTGTGCTGTCTTGGCGAATACGGCTGATATAGGTGGCATAATCCCCCACGCATTCGATCGGGGTGATATAACCGCCATTTTCGCGCTTATCGATAACCATGATGCCGGGGGATTCGCGCAGGATATCGCGGGCCTCATGCTCATCTAGAAACTCTTCAAACTCGATATTGATCGATTCGGAATGGCCCACGAACACAGGCACGCGCACACAGGTCGCGGTGACTTTGATTTTTGGGTCTAAAATTTTCTTGGTCTCGGCGACCATTTTCCATTCTTCTTTGGTCGATCCATCGTCCAAAAACACATCGATATGTGGGATCACGTTAAACGCAATCTGCTTGGTGAATTTCACAGGTGGCTTGCTGTCGGTCGGATTATAGATTGACTTGGTTTGATCCCACAGTTCGTCAATACCCTCTTTGCCGGCGCCAGACACAGATTGATAGGTGGACACAACTACACGCTTGATCCGTGCGCGGTCATGCAAGGGTTTCAGCGCCACAACCATCTGAGCTGTTGAGCAGTTCGGATTGGCGATGATATTCTTATTCTTATAGCCCATGATCGCGTCAGCGTTCACCTCTGGCACAATCAGCGGCACGGCGGGGTCATAACGATACAAGGACGAGTTATCGATCACGATACAGCCCGCCGCTGCCGCCTTGGGCGCATAGATTTTGGTGGCATCCGACCCGATGGCGAACAGGGCGATATCCCAGCCGGTGAAATCAAAGGTATCTAGATCCTTGGTCTTGACGGTCTTATCGCCAAAGCTGATTTCAGTGCCCAAGGATTTTCGGCTTGCCAAAGCGGCAATCTCATCCACAGGAAACTCGCGTTCAGCGAGGATGTTCAGCATTTCGCGGCCCACGTTACCCGTGGCACCCGCGACGACGACCTTATAGCCCATCGGGGTTCTCCTATTAAGATCCCTGACCGTCAGGGACGCTGCGCTTTAGCGCAACGCTGTCGCATGCGAAAGCGGATTCGTCTTGATGCGACAAGCTGTGCAGTTTTTGCGCCACAGGTCAGGCGGATTGGGCGCGCCAAGGGGCCTCGCGGATGGGCAAATGGATCAGCGCAGAAAAGGCACCAACGCCCACACCGATCCACCAAACGGTGGTATAATCGCCGGTCATGTCATACATTTTTCCGCCCAACCAAACCCCTAGAAAACTGCCAATTTGATGCGATAGAAACACGAAACCATAAAGCGTGCCCATATACCGAAGACCATAAATATGTGCCACAAGCCCGCTGGTCAGCGGCACCGATGCCAACCACAAAAACCCCATCACCAGCGAAAAGATCAAAACTGTGGCAGGCGTCATGGGCATTAAAATAAATGTGGCTGCCGCAATTGTGCGCGCCACATAGATGCCAGAGAGTAAATATTTCTTGGGGTATTTGCGCCCCAAGGCCCCCGCCAAAATACTGCCCGCGATATTGGCCAAACCGATCAGTGAAATCGACAAAGCCCCCAGTGCCGTTGTAGTTGAAATGCCAAAGCCCGCCAGCATTCCCGCAGGATCGATTGGCCCGCACCGCTCTGTGACAAAGGCGGGAAAATGTGCGGTGATAAAGGCCAACTGATAACCACAGGAAAAAAATCCTAGAAAAATCATCACATAAGATGGATCTTTAAAGGCGCGCAACAGCACCGTTCCCATAGACTCTTCTAATTCGGCGCGGGTGGCAATGGTTGGGCTGCGCATGAATGGCAGGGCAAATAGTGCCAGCAAGATCACTGAGGCAAAGATTAAAAACACTGATTGCCATGGGTAATAGCGCAGTAAAAATTCTGCCATTGGCGCGCCAAAAACTTGGCCCGCAGACCCTGCAGCGGTTGCAATCCCTAAAACAAGGCTACGGCTTTCGGGGGATGCTGCGCGGCCCACAACCGCCAAAATAACACCAAACCCTGTTCCCGCAATGCCAAAGCCAACCAGAATTTCCAACACTTGATGCTGCGCGGGCGTCACGGCAAAACTGGACAGCACCAACCCCGCCGCATAAAAAATCGCCCCCGCGATTATCGCGCGGCGATCGCCGAACTTTTCGGCCAAGGCACCAAAAATCGGCTGACCAATCCCCCAAGCCAGATTTTGAATGGCGATAGCCAGCGAAAACTCGGCCCGCGCCCAGCCAAACTCACTGGCAATCGGGATCTGAAACACGCCGAAACTGGCGCGAATGGCAAAACCCAGCATCAAAATGACGCAGCCAGAGATTAGAACAGGTGTGAATATTTTGGACTGTATCATAGGCCGCAAGCTGATCTATGTTAGCTTCACTGTCAAATGGACTTGCATCAGCCCTTGTCTTTGCGCCCCGTTTGCAACACGATTCTGACATATTCTTGGGGGGGGTATTTCATGCAAGATTGGTGGCGCGGTTCGGTGACCTATCAGGTCTATCCACGGTCATTTCAAGATGACAGCGGGGACGGTATCGGTGACCTTGCGGGCATTACACGGCGGTTGGACCATCTGGCCTATTTGGGGGTGGATGTGGTTTGGCTGTCGCCGGTCTTTACCTCGCCAATGTTGGACATGGGATATGATGTATCAAATTACACCGATGTAGACCCTGTTTTTGGCACATTGTCTGATTTTGACACATTGATCGCGCGGGCGCATGAGCTGGGTCTAAAAGTGATCATTGATCAGGTTTTGTCCCATTGTTCCGACCAACACCCCTATTTCAAACAAAGCCGCGCCAGTCGTGACAACCCAAAATCCGACTGGTTTGTTTGGGCCGACCCCAAACCTGATGGCAGCCCCCCAAGCAATTGGATTTCGGTCTTTGGTGGGTCGTGCTGGCAATGGGATGCGCGGCGTAAGCAATACTATCTGCACAACTTTTTGCCCCAACAGCCTGATTTCAATTATCATAACGCCGATGTTCAAGATTGGATGATCGAAAATATGCGGTTTTGGTTAGAACGGGGCGTCGATGGGTTCCGATTTGATACGGTGAATTATTTCTTTCACGACCGCCAATTTCGCGACAATGCAGCCGATTATCGGGTGAAATTGGAACCAGAGGCGAACCCGTATGCGATGCAATACCATCTGTTTTCCAAAAATCAGCCCGAAAATCTGCCATGGATCGAACGCATACGGGACTTGTTAGACACCTATTCTGACCGCGCCTCTGTCGGTGAAATGGGCGAGGCGCATCACGCGATCCGCATGATGGGGGAATACACAGCGCCCGGCCGTTTGCATCAGTGCTATAGTTTTGAGTTGATGGGCTATGATTTTACAGCGTCCTTTTTCCGCGAAAAGCTGACCGAGTTTTTCACAGGCGCGCCCAATGGCTGGCCGATGTGGGCCTTTTCCAACCATGACGTGGTGCGCCATGTCAGTCGTTGGAAAAAATTTGGGGTCAGCCAAGATGCTTTGGCAAAACTGTCTGCCGCGATGCTTTTGTCATTCGAGGGCTCTATCTGTCTGTGGCAGGGTGAAGAGTTGGGGCAAACTGACACAGAATTAGGATTTGACGAATTGACCGACCCGCAGGGCATCAATTTCTGGCCCGAACCGATTGGCCGCGACAATACCCGCACCCCAATGGTGTGGGATGACAGCAAAAATGCGGGCTTTTCGACCGCAACACCGTGGCTGCCCGTCAAACCCCCGCAACAGGCGCGCAATGTCGCCGCGCAACGCGGTGTTGCGGGATCGGTTTTGGAATTTTATCGTGAAATGTTGGCGTTTCGGCGCAGTTCGGATGCCTTGATTTCGGGCAAAACCCAATTTCTGGATCTGCCAGAACCGATTTTGGGATTTCAGCGCGGCACTGATTTGACCTGCTATTTCAACCTGTCAACACAGACACAAACAGTCCCTATTCCTGCCCAAAAGACGCTGCTGGGTCCAAACCAGATGGCGCGTCTGTCGGGCGACAAGTTGGAACTGGGGCCAAACGGGTTTGCGTTTATAGAATGACCTGATGCTCTGCTTGGCCAGTGGCGATATTGTTCGCGACAAAAACCTTGCCCGCGTCAGGATTTTTTTGACGCGCCAGATCATCCATGCCTTGCAAGGCCGTTGTGCAAAATAGCGTGGTCATATCCGCCCCCCCAAAGGCCGGACAAGAGCAATGCGGCCCCCCCATATCGACAGCGCGTAAAAACGTGCCATCTGGGGCATAGGCCGCAACCCGTCCCGCGCCCCATTGTGCCACCCAAAAGACGCCTTGCGCGTCGATCACGGCACCATCGGGATTTATCCCTTGTTCGGTAAAATCAAGAAACACCTCTGGCTTGCCCTTGGGCCAGCCATCAGCGTCTAGCCCCACTTTGAACACCTGACCCAAGGTCGTGTCGGCGAAATGCGCAAAGCTGCCATCGACCGCAAAACAAATCGCATTGCTGATCGAAATCTTATCAAATAACCGCCGAATTTCGCCTTTATAGAGCCGATATATCGCCCCCGCTTGATATTGGGCAGATTTGCCCATCGTGCCAATCCAAAACCCCCCAAAGGGGTCGGCGCGGCCATCATTGGATCTGGTGATCGTATTATCCGCCTCTAATGGTGCCACATCGGTTTGTGCGCCCGTGGTCAAATCCAACGTCAAAAGCCGCCTTTCCGTGCCAATCAAAAGCGTGTTTTCATCACACCATCCCGCAGCCGATGCCATTTCACCCAGCGGGTATGCGCGCGCCACGCCATTTTCTTGGGTGAACAGTTTGCTGTTCAAAATATCGAACCAAAAAAATTGTCGCCGTTTGGGATGCCACAACGCGCCTTCACCCAAATCACAAATGCGGTGATCAAAAATCATTGGCAGGCCTCATCATATGCGGTGACGATTTCTTTGGCGCGGGTGGCAACCTGGGCGGGGGTCATGTCGGGGGTATAAATGGCTGTTCCAATGCCAAATCCGTCCGCGCCCGCCTTAATCCATTGTCCAAAATTCGCGGCACCTGCGCCACCCACAGCAAAAACTTTGGTGCCTTTGGGCAGAACGGCGCGAAACGCCTTGATACCATCAGGGCCAATCAGAT